>NZ_DATCTU010000070.1 GCF_036567765.1 Pseudobacteroides sp. | reverse complement strand
CATAAGGCATAGGCTCTATCCGATCATCTATCCATTTCGAGTCATTTGTAGCAGCTACGGTTACCTTCTTGAACATCTGGCTCTCAGCATCATACCCGGAAAACTTCGGTACTATGCCCATCCGCCCACGGAAAAAATAATTAATAAGTCCGGCGGTGTAGGCAACTGTCTTAGGAAGTAATATGGTGGCGTAATAATCATTAATGGGATTGTCGAGTTTTGTTTTTAATACATACAAACCTCCTGGATCACATTTAGGACCACATTGGGCTTTTTCTTGGTCAGTAAGTTCATCCAAAGGTTTTGCAAAATAATTCACTGCAACTAGCTTATCTACAGCCAACCCTTCTTTGTCCTTTTTCAGGTATGTCCACTTATCGATTTTCTTATCTTTTGCCTGGACAACTTCATACACCTGATACTCGGAAATGCCATTTTTACTTGGATATGGAAACCAGTGTTTATCCTTTACATCCACACCTTCTTTGAAGATTGTGTTCATGCTGAAAAAATTAGCATTCGATATTTCCGAAAGCCCTGCCTGTTCCTTGCCATTTACAAGCAACGTACTGTCAGGATTTGGATTATTTCCCCTCATATAAACATTCCTATCCCAATAGTCTTGAGGTTTGGAAAATTTCGGGATATTATTTTTAATCTCTTCATCTTTTTTAGGTAAAAAATCTGACAATGTCTTCCTTTCACTTTTAAATTCATCCAATAGATAATATTCATAAAGATTGCCTCCCCAATCTTTAACGTTTTCGAGGAGCACCCTTTTGAATTCATCCCATGTATTTTGATTCATTTGCTTTTTCCATGAAAACTTGATAAAGCTTAAATGCCCCTGCATATCATTTCTTGTATGCGCAGGAACACTCATGTCTTCCAATAGATGTAAAACCCTTCCGAATCTTTCAAACGATTTTGAAAAGGAATCCAATCTGTCAAAATCATTATCAGCCGTCAGGGCTTTGTAATAATATTCCCTGGCCCTGCCCCATGTGTAATCATTGCATACCCCATCATTGCTAGGATCTTCTGAATTGCAGATGGTTTCTCCAAATGCCCAGTCAACTGTTGATTGGCCCGAAAAATCGAAGAATAGATTCGCTATAGATATGTTGTCATCAAGACCTGCATTGATTTCAGGCAAAGGGTTGTGAAAATGATTGTATGCTCGAACTTTGTTGTCTTCATCCACGCTGCCTTTTGTTATGATATCTTTAAGATTATACCCATTAATAACTTCATCTAATCCCTTAAAGATTCCTAAACTATTAATAATGATATTATTTATTTCTGAAATATCTACTGATTTTTCAGTTAAAGATTTATGAGTAAAAGAAATATCATAGGCATAAGATTTTGATTCAAACAAAAAGAACAATAATAATATTATCTTACACAGTTTATTCATAGTAACCTCCTCATAAATATATCAATTTTCATTAATAGAGTATGGAAGTTCCTTGCTGAATTCTTTGAAAAACAATCCATTCCTCATTGGATAATCAGAAGGTCTTAAGCATTCTGAAACAAATGAAGAATGCCTTTTGAACGAAAATACTTTTGGTCTGACTTGAATTTTAATAATTTTATTCGTTTCTGAAAAGTCAGTTCGTCTTTTTGGGGTTTGAGGTCCAAATATCCAATACCTATCCCAACAGACATATCCGAATTTATAAACATTCAAACTTGGATAATGGGACCTTTCAAGATGCCATTTCCAAAAATTTTTTATATATATTTTACCATCCTTATCTGATAAGACTTCTTCAATTTTTAAGACCTTTTCACATCCTCCCTCAAACGCAGCACAATTATCTCCTCCTGTTCTCCAGATCGCGATTGCAACTGCCCCTTCAACAGGCTGACCTGTATCTGCGTCAACGACAATTGCAGTTGGTTCTTCCGGTAATTTATCCATTCCAAGACAAGGAGATGAAATTGAAAATATCCCTGTCTGTAAAACAATAAAGAATATGGCAAGATATTTTAGATAGGTCCCATTCATTAGATATCTCCTCGTCTTTTTAAAAACTCACCAGAGACCAATTTCCAAATTCATCCCTGAAGAAAGTTACATAATATGTTATTTGTTCATTCTGCCCGTTAATTATTTCATTCCTTTTGATCCTATATATTGCAAATCTCCCGCTAATATCTATAAGATCAAGATCGGGCATATTAAGGGCAATATCAGGCAGCTTATTTTTAAGGATGGTAAATATATCCCTATATTTTTCGGCAGAAGAAATGCAAAAGTTTTTTAGAGCCCCATCAATATCTCCATTTGTAAGATTTGTTTTCATGTCAGCCCACATGACTTTCAATTTTGCATCAATATCTTCTTTGTCCTGGACTATGATGCTGAGGGAGTCCGAGTATTCGTTGTTGTTTGAATCGGTAGTCCTGGCAGTGAAGGTGTAAATGCCTTCGCCTGTGAGCTTTATACGATATTGGTAGTCAGAAGTCTGCTCAAGGACTTGTATATTGCCGTTCTGAGGATGAAGGCCTGAAAGT
>NZ_DATCTU010000069.1 GCF_036567765.1 Pseudobacteroides sp. | reverse complement strand
TAGTGATTGAAACTCTTTTTCCAATTTTGCTTTGATTTCTGCATCGGTTTTTCCTATTTCGGCAAACAGATTCCTGTATACCCCGGATTCATATGCTCCCACTGAAGGAACAACAGGTGTTGCAGCATTAGCTGTTACACCGGCTTGTACAAAATATGTAGCAATAATACTGCATATCAGCACCCAAACTATTGATTTTTTCATTCTCATAGTGAACTGATCCTCCTTAAAATAATATAAATTAAATGTACAATAATAAAATTCGTAAATAAAAATAATTTTTGACGTTTTTGTGTTGTCATAAATACAAAACATATGTGAATATAATTTATATAAAAATGATTATTTATGATATATAATTAAATTAAGGGTTTTCTCACAACAACAACTAATGTTACAAAATATCAAGAGTTTTTTTTCGGAATTCATGTAATATGATTACAGGTGGTGTGTTATGTTTGAGTTGTGCAAGCTATCTCACTGGTTGACATTAAAGCTATCACAGAATATAGACATTGAAGATGACGAATTTGAAACTATTGAATACGGATTTCATATAATTATTTCAGAAACTTCCAAAATGCTTGTAACTATAGCTCTTATGTACTTCATAGGTTTCCTCAAATACTCCTTTTTTGTTATACTTGTTTTTGGCATCTTAAGGAATTTTTTAGGCGGTGTTCACGCAAAGAGTCACTTGGGTTGCTTCCTCTCATACTTCTTTACAGTCCTTCTTATTATTTCAGCAGGCTTGGAAACCACAGGAAATCAAGGAATTATAATAATGTTATCAGTTCTTCCTGCTGTTATAATCTCTATTATGAAGTATGCACCTGCAGATACTGAAGAAAAGCCGATTATCTCATCAAATCAAAGGAAGAAATTGAAAACAATCGGGCTTTTAACGGTTCTCTTTCTAATGATTATTTCACTATTTATCGGCACACCTTATAGAGGCTTTATTGTATACACAATTATTGCCCAAGTTCTGTTTATGAACCCAGTTTCTTATAAAATGTTCAAATCTAGTTTTAGTGTTGAAAGGAAATGATTTTATGAGTAAGAAAGGTATTTTGAAGGTTATTAAAAACAGTACAAAGTTTGTATCTGAAAAGAGTACAAGTTTTAGTGCAATGTGGTTCTTTTACCAGCCCAAATGCCCTAAGAAGCTGCTAAAAAAATAGTTAGAGATTGGTGTTAACAATTTCTGTGGCAATTGTCTTCAAATCTGGATTATAAGTCATATTATAATCCAGATTTTTATATTCTTTTACTATGCTTTTGACGATTTTAAGGCCGTTGCCGTGTTCCCCGCCCTTTGATGAGTAATTTCCGCTTCTTATAAGATTAAATAAATCAAAATCTCCATCAAAATTGTTAATAACCTTAAACCTTGTGAATCTGTCGGTCTGCTCAAGAAGTATAGTTATGGTTTCATCCTTCTCTGAGGCTTCTATAGCGTTGTCCAGTACAATCCCAAGCATTTCACACAGGTCCATCATTTTTATGTTTTTTATATCTGTTATTTGGCCGAGTATTTGCAGTTCTATATGTACACCCATTTGTTCGGCACATTTTATCTTTGACGATATCAGTCCGTTTAATGCAGCATTGTGTATGTCAAGCATTTTTAAATCGGTGTTAGTTGATGTGCTGAATTTGGTGACCTCATTCATATATTCCTCAAGCTCTTTATATCTCTTACTGAGAAGCATAAGGTGCATAACGGAAATGTTATTGTTGAAATCATGCTTGTATCTTCTTAGAACATGAAGAGTATTGTTTAATATATTATTATAGAACTGCTGCTGTACCAACTCGTTCTCTTTGAGACTGTAATAGTAAAACTTTTTTGTGAGGATTAGGATAATAATAAAATACGCACATACTATAAAGGTTATTGAAATTATAAACCATACTGAAATGCTGTATTTTTTAAGAATTATGAAGTATATGCTCAAGTTTGCCGATAACATCAAAAATGTAAAAAGCATAATTCCTAAAGGCTGTTTTTTTAACCTGGCAGTGATGGTCCTAATATGTTTGTGGTTGCGGTATATACTATAAACAATTAGTACCGATAATGCAGTGTTGATAAGTTGTCCGAAAACCATATATATCAAATTCTTAGAAAGTTCATCCATATTGGTCGGTAGTCTTAGCAGGGCAAAAATTGCAAGCGTTATGACATTGGACAATCCAAAGAGCAAATCTAATGGAACCAAATACTTAAAAGATGTACTGTAGGGCAATTTAACAGTAAAGCTTATTAAAACTACTTGAAGTATCAGGCATATTAGAGGTTTAACCATGGCGAAATCCGGTATGAAGTAGTCAACAAGCCATGAAGCACTGGTTGACGACAAACCGTATAAAAGGCTTGTAAAAATGTATATGGAACTCAGCTGCTTCCCTTTTAGGTATTTAAAGAACAGCGATACTATTAAGAATGCCAGTGTCTCAAAAATAATAGTAATAGTTACTATTTGCATATAATATCCCCTATGGACCCTTTCAATTATCTTTATATATATATTAATGCCATTAACAGCATTTGTGAAATGTTCTTAAATATCGGTCTTTGTTGATGATAATTTACAAAATTCATTATAATATTGGTCGCTTCTAAATTATATCATCATCCCCAAATTATATAAATATAAAATTTCATTGTCGTAATTGTTGCAATAAAGCTAATATACAGTTTTAGACAAAAAAGTACATTAAATTACAATCAGTATATATTTTAAATTTAAGTATAAATGTATAATATGGTATCAGAACATAAATTTATATTGGAGGGGGAGTAAAAATGAGGAAAGTAATATTAACGTGCCTGGCTGTTCTATTTACGCTTAGCTTTATTCAAATCAATGTGTTTGCAGATGAAGATGAAAAATGTATTGTATCAGGTTTTGTGAAGGCTGGAAGTGACATAAATGTAAAAAGCGGTTTTAAGGTTGAAATATTGGGAACCAACATAGGTGCTCTTACAGACAAGGATGGATGCTTTGAAATATACAGTGCTCCCAAAAGTGATACAAAGCAGACCCTGAGGATAAGCAAGCCGGGGTTCCTTACAAGAGATATAGTTGTTGATTATTTGGATGATTCAAGTATAAATTTTCCCAGCTGTCCTATAGAAATGTGGGCTGGCGATATACCTAAGGATGGAGTTAGTGATGGAGCTATAAATTTTTCGGATGTGGTTCAGATAGCAGCAGTATTTAATAGTGTAGATGGTGATTCAGTATATAAGGAATGCTGCGATTTGAATATGGATAAGTCGATAAACATATCGGACATAGTGCTTTTGGCAAAGCGTTTTAATGCTACTTCAAGTGACTATGAAAAACCAATTATAACTCTTCCTAAAGTATTCCCTGCTGGCAAGGTGGAAGCAGAAGCAATGACATTAAGTCAGTATGCTGTAGATAAGTATTTAGGGATTGAGTGTATAAAATTAACACACGCTTTAGGAACCTGTGCTTACAAATTTGGCGGAGACACAGGCTTCTACGACATCAATATCAGGTATCTTGATGAAGATAACGGACAGAGCAAAATGGGATTATATACGGGCGGTTCATGTAAGGAAGGGCATTCTTGGAATTTAGACTCCGACGATAATATGTGGAAAATTGTAACCATAAAAAATGTACTTCTGAAAAAAGGTGAAAGAATTTCTGTACAGGGAAACAGAAATGGACAGGAAAGTAACCGTATAGATTATATCGAAACTGTATTGAAGGCAGTGCCTACAGCAACTCCTACACCTGTTATTACGAAGATTTCAGGAACGGTTACTAAAAGTAATCTGGAGGGAATTTGGTATTTGATAGGACCGTACTCATTAAGCAGATTCCTGCCTGATATGGAATCATTGCTTGGAAAGAAAATTGAAGTGACTGGTTATATAATTGAAAAAGGCCAGATTTCTATAAATCCGTATATACCATTTGCAGTACAATCATACAAAATATTATCCGTTGAAACAACTGCTCCGGCATCTACATCGACACAAACGCATATACCCACACCTCCACCTGCAGATACACCCATGCCAACTCCTACTAAAGCTCCGGAAATAGTTAAATCAATGGGGCACCCCATTTGAGTTAATATCGATAAAGAGTATGTAATATGTTTAAATTTTTAATATATGGAGAGATGACAAAAGTGGCCGCTTCAAATGTGAAACGGCCATTTTTTCGATTTTATATTGTCTATTATTAAAATTATTGGTATTATTTTAAAAGGTCTTTGTAGAAATTGTCGATATACTTTATAATCGGGAGTGAATTACAAAAATATGGATCTTATATTAGGCAATATGATTGATCCTGAGGATTTAGGATTTAAATACGGATTTAGCTTGTTTGAAACTTTTTTGGTAAATTCTCACGGTTCTGTTTTTTTACTGCAGCGGCATATGGAGAGGCTTATATCCTCCATGAGTGTATTGGGATTTAATATGGGGCTGACTGCTGAAGAATTAAAATCTGCTGTTTTGAGGTATATAGAAAATAAAAGGATTTGCAACCGGGTTGTAAGGGTAACTGTTTCTTTCGGCAATAAAAACAAAGAGCTATCCCCTTCTATCTACATAAATGATTTGGAAAGTTCATACCAATTTACCGATTATCCAATAGAGTTTTCTCTAGCACTCTCAAAAACAAAAAAGGACCCCGACTCCCTTCTGAATTACCATAAAACAGGTAATTACCTCGGTAATTATTTGGAAGTTATTTCTGCTGCTAAAAATGGATATAATGATTCACTGTTTCTAAATTACAACAACCATATAACTGAAACTACAAAATGCAATATATTTTTTATAAAGGATGGTACAATCCATACTCCTTCTGTCCAATGCGGATTGCTGCCGGGAATAGTAAGAAGCTGGGTAATTGAAACATTTAAGGAAAGTAATTTGGGTGTAATAGAAGGTGCTTATACCATCGAGGATGTAAATAACGCTCAAGAAGTTTTTCTCACAAACTCTGTAGCAGGAATTGCAGTAGTAAGAAGAATTGATAATAAAATTATAAATATGGGTAGTCAAGGTGACTTGACATTAAAAGTATTTGAGAAATATAACTCTAGCATGAAAATGGAATAATATGTTTTCATATCGACATTTTTCTATTAATGTATTATTATATAACTAATGCTTTAATTTATCTAAGTAAAAATCAAATAATTTTATTAATAAATGTTTATAGGATTTTAGTCTAATTTATCTAATTTTATTTTTGAAACCCAATAAAACCATAATAACAAAGGAATTTAACCTATGTTTGCTAAAAAGAGCCTTCGTATTTATATTATTGTCAGCAATATTATTACAATACTAATACCTGTGTGCTTAACCGGGTTCATTATCAATAATATAATAAACGGATACCTGGAAAATGAGATAACAAAGAAAAATCATTTGATTGCTTCAACTATATCAAACCAGTTGAATCAGACACTTGTTGCACCGCAAAATATTCTGGGACACCTAATATTGGAGATAGAGCAAAATAAGAATTATGAATTTGGAAAACAGGTTTCCATCCTTATAAAGCAATTTAATCTGTTTGACAACATAGGACACATAGGAATGGATGGAAAGGTAAAGAATGTATTTCCTATAGAAAGGGATGCAATCGGAGAAGACGTATCAAAGGAGAAATATTTTATTGAAGCTAAGACAAAGAAAACTTTCATTTCTGAACCTTTTATAAATAAAAAAACAGGTCAGCTTACAGTAATTATGGCTGTTGCAGGAGAAAAAAATATAATTACCACATATCTGAACTTAATAAATTTCTGTAATACATCCTATAAAATAAGCGAAAGTTATGGTAAGGATTTTGATGTTGTTGTAGTTGACGGAAACGGAACTTACATATCCAAAAACAGTTTAAAGGATTTATATCAAAGGGGAACTGTTCCAAGCTTTGATAAAATTAAGACCCTGGTATCTTCTGATAAATTCATTGATATAGTTAATTATGAAAATGAGAAGAGAATTGTAAGCACATCACTAATTACTAAAACAGGATGGTATGTCCTTGTGTACCAGTCATATAAAGCTGCCTTTGAGGCAAAAAGGAATGCAAACATGGTTTTTATTATCAGTGCAATAGTTTCTGCTTTGCTTTTCTTTATAATGTCACTATTCAGGGCTAACACCATAACAGGAATGTTTAAAGTCTTTGACGAACATATACAAAAGTTTGCCAGCGGAGAAACCAGAGAAAAAGTTAAACTTAACAGTTTTTCTGAGTTTAACAGTCTTGAAGAAAAGTTTAACCAGATGCTTGAAAAGTTACAATCCAGGGAACAAAAGCTTAAGTGGCTTGCCTATAACGATACACTTACAGGACTTAAAAATAGAAGCTTTTTGTTAAGCCATTTGGAGCATTTATTGGATAAATCAAAAGGATATAAAAATGTTGGAATAATGTACTTTGACCTGGACAATTTTAAGAACATAAACGATACCTACGGACACAGCTATGGAGACAGGCTTTTAAGCGAGGTAGCCGAAAGACTGAAAGCCATAACTAAGGATTCCTATATTATTGCCAGAATTGGTGGAGATGAATTTGTGGTAATAAACTCCGATTTGATTGATATTGATGAAATGGCTGACTTTTCAGATAAAATTCTTGAAGTTTTAAGTAAGCCCTTCATATTTGAAGACAATCAGCTATATATAAGTGCAAGCATAGGAATCTCAATGTACCCAAGTGATGCAGAGACCGTTGAAGAGTTATTGAAGTGTGCTGATTTGGCAATGTATTTTTCCAAGGAAAAAGGAAAAAATATGTGGCAGATGTACGATAATAAAATGAAAGAAACTTTAGAGAGGGATTCAAAAATAGAAAGGTTCTTAAGACAGGCAATCGACAGGGGTGAATTCTATTTGGCCTATCAGCCCCAGTTTAACTCCCTGACAAACAAGATGCGGGGGTTTGAAGTTTTGCTTAGATGGAACAATCCTGATATGGGCGGGAATGTTGATCCTGTTGAGTTTATCAGGATTGCGGAAAACAGCGGGTTTATTAACGAAATTGGTGAATGGGTTATAAGGTCAGCTTGCGAGAAGCTTGAATATCTTTGGAACAACTTTTTTGACGATTTTATTATTTCGGTAAATATTTCTGCAATACAGCTTATGCAGCACAATTTTATCGATTTGGTAGAATCTATAATAAGTCAGTATAGTATACTGCCTGAAATGCTTGAATTTGAAATTACAGAGAGTGTGTTTATAGACTCATATGAGGAAGCACAAAAAAATCTTGAAAAGATTAAGAAAATGGGCATAAAGATTTCTCTCGATGATTTCGGTACGGGGTATTCCTCCCTGTCATATCTCAATAACTTACCTATAGACTCTTTAAAGATAGACAGAACCTTTGTAAGTGATGTTTCAAAAGGAATTTTTAAGGAAACCTTGCTTGAATCAATAATTATTTTGGCACATAAGCTTGGACTTGAAGTTATAGCTGAGGGTGTTGAGACTAGAGATCAGATGTTTAGCATCAGGAAGTTCAACTGTGATTATGTACAAGGGTTTCTTTTAAGTAAACCAATAAAAGACTCTGAATTAAACAACTTTTTGAGAGATAATGGATATAAGTCCTTTGGAGCAATAAATTCGGATTACAGCAATTATGGTGTCTATAGACCCGGATAATTACTTTTTTACAGGTATACAGACACCATACTGAATTTAAAATTAATCTTATTTAAACTGATTTATCTATTTTTTGAACCTTTGGTCCATAATTTCAATTTTCCCTGCTTTCCTCAAATCTTTTAGAATTTCTATAAAAGGTTTGCACTTTTCCAGCTTTACTTTCAGTTCAACAATATCTTTTATTGTTTCAAAACTAGGTTCATACTTAGGAACAATTTCATTTACCATTACTATATGAAATCCATCGGACGCTTTTATTATCGGGCTTATATCACCCTGATTCAACTGGAATACAACTTTTTCAACATCCGGTTGAAGGGAGTTTAATGAGCCCTTTATAATGAATCCCCTATCGCCGCCTTTTTCCTTGCCTGGACCAATTGATTTTTCTGAAGCCAGGCCTTTGAAGTCAGCACCATTTACAAGCTGTTCCTTTATCAGAGTTGCTTCGGATTCTGTTTTTAATACAATTTCACTAACCCTTCTTTTTTCAGGTACAGTGAATTTGTCCTTATGGTCCTTATAGTATTTATTAATCTCCTCACTGCTTACCTTTATGTCCTTTGCAGCAACTTTATCAAAAAGCATAGACAGCCTTAATTCTTCTTTTACATCTTCATAGGTCTTTTTTAAAAGAGAAAGACTTTCTAAGAATGCACTTTCGGAATTGTATTCCATAGTGATTTTTCTTTTCAGTTCCTTATCTACTTCTTCGGTAGTTACAGAAATTCCATAGCTTTTTGCGGCATTTTCTATTACCAGGTTATCAATATGTTTTTCAAGAGTATATGCACCAGATTTGTTTCTCATTATATCATTTATCTCAGACTCTTTTATTTTTGTTCCATCAACTACGGCAACTACTTTCTCCTTTGGTGCATTTAGGCTACTAATTAGAAAAAATGAACCTGCTCCTAAAATAAAACCCATTGCTAAAAACAACATTCTTATCTTAAGTGCATTTTTTGACCATCCTGTCATTTGTGTATTCCCCCTTGCTTTATCTGAGGCAAAAATCATATAGATTCATTTTATACTATCAGTATTCGACTTGTAAAGACATGTTTTATTACTAGATTATTACAAAATTTTATATATTAATCTTCCAATTGCACTGCACCTGACCTTAAATCCTTGGGCTATGAAAAATACAAACAAAGAAAAAAGAGCTAACTTAGAGCAACAAAAGATTTGTGATCCCATATGTACTGAGGGTTGAGAAGTTGTAGGAACATAAGAAAAAACAAAAGTAAATAATAAAACGAAAATACAGGTTTTGAAAAATTATGTGTTATTCTTGATCTTTGTGCAGTAGACAATAATTATTTTATGGTAACTAATTTGATTATGTATACATATATTGATATAGGTGTAGTAGCAAAGAATAGTATGTATGTAAATTAAGGGAGATGGAATTATGTCTGTCAGACATTATGTTTTACTTGCCACAGACGGCTTTACAAAGCTTCCCTCAACAAGTGATCCTTGTGCCCCAAATGATACACTCCAGGAAATATATATTATGGGCTTTGTAGGAGGGCTTTTTAAAGTAGACGATAAAATTATAAATCCCAATCTCGACTGGAAAAAATCTGAAAATTGGCCTAAAATGAAGGCCATGATCAGTACTGCATCCCTTCCTTCGCCGATTATTTGGGCAGAAGTAGAAGATCAATTGTATATCACTCTCATCAACCTTGGAATGCCTGTTGCAGGCCTTATGGACCCTCATACTGTGCATATGCATGGAGCACATGTTGCAACACAGTTAGACGGTTTCCCGGAAGGCTCTTTTGGTGTACCTATGTGGATGGATTTCAATGCACCTCCGCCAACAGCTACCTACTACTTTTTGCCTGAGAGTCCCGGTACATTAATGTATCATTGCCATGTTGAAGCATCTGAGCACGTTCAAATGGGTATGTATGGTGCGTTAATAATCTACCCGACTAAAGAAAGTCTTGGTAGAGCCGGAATATTCCAGGATGATAAGGGTAGATGGTGGTATTATGGCACAAAACTTCATCATATACCTAACACTGCCACAAATAGAAACTTTGCCTACAATGATGTAAAAACATTTTTCGATAAGGAATATATCATGCTGTTATCAGATATTGATTCAGTGTGGCATGATTCTGTAAGACGTGGAATACCATTTAAAGCAGCAAATTATAAGCCCGATTTTTGGCTTGTTAACGGTAGGGCCTTTCCAGATACTCTACTACCGCATCCCCAGACACCGTCACAAGGTAGTGACCCGGATCTTGCACAGATAAACTATGAATCTTATGTTCATGTCAAAACAGGTCAAAAATTCCTTTTAAGGATGATCAATCTAGGATATCAGCCTGTTCCATGGCATATTCATGGCTGGCATTTTACTATTGTCGGTAAAGATGCCCACCCCAGTCCTTTTCTAAAGATTGCTGATGAACTTGAGCTGGATACTCATGAAGTGCAGGCAATGGGATTTACAGTGGATGTGGCATCCGGTGAAACCTACGATCTTATTTTGACTGCTGATGACAAACGACCGATTTACAGGAATTATATAGTTAACGGACAGGATTGCTTCCCTTCCCTCTGTTCACAGATGAAAGCACTTCAAGCTGTTGACCCAGCAGTGATTGCAGATATTCCAGTTGAACCGGTAAAATGTCCAAATCCTACGACAGTAAATTACGTTGATATATGCAACGGAACACAAGGTGCGGATAGGTTCTTTCCTCAGTTTTATCCTATGCACAATCATGATGATTATAAAGTCACAAATACTATTATCAATTCCAATGCGAGCATATATCCCGGCGGCCAGTTGACATTTATCCAAACAGATGAACCGCAGCCCTGCAGTCGCGATGAATATGATGATGATTATGATAATGGATATAATTATGATAATGATAATGAAGAAAATGATGATTAGTACTGCGATAATGATAATCCAATTGATTTTGTCAGCAATGATTAGGATTGCAAAAAAGGTGATATTCTATGAAAATCAAATACTGGATATATAAAACATGGTATTTATTAACCTTAAAACTAAGAAAAGAAAGAATCTCAATAATAAGTGCAAGATTAAGCGGCGATGGAAGTCTTATTGACGTCAGATACTGGCTATCAAGGCCAGATAAGCTGGGGAAATATTATAATGTCTATCTTTTGGATGAAACTACTAAAGAAAAGTTTTACCCCACTAACTTTGTAAAATTCGGCACAATAAGAACAAAACACAGCAAGACTATAAACAATGGAGTAGTTATGTTTTATAACAGAAGCAATATAATAAAAGCTGGTTCGAAAGTAATACTGATTATTGATACTCTATTGTCAAATAAGGCTGAAGTATCATAAAAAGATTTTACCTATTTGTTATTATGGTGCTATGTGTTATGTAATGAAAGATAATTATAAAATAATAAGATATTTTTTTTGGGGGAGAAAAATGAATAAAAAAATCAAATCTTTAAGTCTTTTTCTTGCGGTCTTTTTAATCTTCAGCCTTTGCGGCACAACATTATTTGCATCAAAGTCGAAAGTCATAAATATTTTCCAATATCCATCCCAAAATGGTGACAAAGAAATAAAAACATCCATTTCTACTATTTAACATTCAGTGATTCCAATGCGGTTCCGGACTAGGCAATGGGAAGCATATCAAAGGCGGTTTCCAGGAATATTATAAAGGGTTACGAAGATAATAAATTCAGGCCTGATAAGGATGTTTCAAGAGCAGAAGTGTTTACAATAATAGCAAAATGTTTGAAATAAATAAAAGTGGGGGTGTTGCAAAACTAATTTAGTTTTGCAACACCCCCTTTCTATGATTTGTATGCTCTCGGAAACTCCGAGGGCTTTATTTATCTGACTTTTGAGAGTTGAATTTTCTTTTTCACCCCCACAGATCAGTTAAAATTTTATTAAAATTTCCAGCTATAATTTCCACAATTATACTAATGTGGTATTGTACC
>NZ_DATCTU010000068.1 GCF_036567765.1 Pseudobacteroides sp. | reverse complement strand
AGAAGGTTTTCCAGTAGCGATAAAATGTGTAGGTATAGTGGAATAAGTCCGGTTGCCTGCTCATCAGGTGACAAGGACAAGAATTTTAGGAACAAACAGGGGAATAGAAGGCTTTACGAGATATTCAGGGATATTGCATCAAGGAATATCTGCAGAGGTAGGGATAAGAAAAGCCCTATAAATGATACTTTTCTGGAGTATTATAATAAGAAGATATCAGAAGGAAAGACAAAACGGCAGGCTTTAATTGCAGTAATGAGGCAGATTGCAAAGGTTATCTATTCAATGATGATTCATCAAAGGGAGTACATAAAACCAACAGTTTCCAAAACAGAAAATGCATGATAGTATATATATGGGCCTTGTTTTTACAGGGCTTTTATATATGCTGTCATACATATTTAAATGAAATAGTGGTGAGTATATGAGACTTAATAGAATTTATCAAATCATTGTTTTATTCTGCATTGTTACTTCGTTTGTATCATGTAGTGAACAAGCTGGTAATTCTGCTAAGATTAAGACAACTCCGATATTAGCAGCACCCGAAAATACAGCTTCAGATAATGACTTTGAGCAGCTAGAAAGCAGAATATTAAACGCAAAGAAAATAGATGATGAAAAAAGTTGGATTGAATCAACAATGCCATCAGATAATGCAACAGGCGTAGCTTACTCGAGCAGCATAAGCATAAGGTTTAAATATGATATTGATGAAAAATCCCTAAACCAAAACACTATTATAATAGAAGAAGGAAAACACAGCAGCAGAATATCTGATCTTTTCAATTTTAATTATATTAAGGAAACAAGGACATTAATAATAGACTTTAAAATAAAAGGAAATGGGTATGGAACGAGTAACAGCATTATGGTACTTTTGAGTAAGGATATTAAGAATATCGATGGTGAGAAAATGAGAATCGATATTAAATTTGGATTTATGACAAAATAGAATACTTGAGCTTTAATAGTTAGCACAATCACAGAGTTAATATTACCTAATTAGGGCCACGGTGACGTTAGTGCATTAGTTGATGCAGCCGGAAGTGTAGTCAATCGGTATCAGTATGATGCATTTGGCAATACAGTTGAAGCTGTTGAGAAGGTGCAGAATAGGTTCAGGTATGCTGGAGAGCAGTATGATCAGGTTACAGGGCAATATTATTTGCGTGCCAGATTCTATAACCCAGTAGTAGGAAGGTTTACACAGGAGGACACCTACAGAGGCGATGGGTTAAACCTCTACAGTTATGTACAAAATAACCCTATAAATTATTACGACCCTAGCGGATATTGTGCTGATAAGAGCAATCTTTTTGATAGATCAATGACCCGTGAACAGTGGAAAGAGCAATATAGACGTAGCAGACTGGGCGAAGGAAATCCTAGTACTTGGAATGAATTCCAAAAGGCAAATAAGGGAATGTATGCAACAAAGAAAGATGCTGCAGATGCATATAAAAGACTTATTAAGGATCAGTCACCTTACCCTGATGGGTTTGATAAAGATAAAAATAAGGCTATCTTAAAGCCTGGCACAAGGTTTGAAATGGTACTTAGTCCTGGTCAACCAGAAAATAGACCTGGTGGATTTGGTACATTTGACCATATAAAAGATGCTGATTATGTTAGAAATGAACTTGCTGTTAAAAAAGACTGGAAAAAACATCTTCAGGAGGTTGTTACCTATGAAGTTACTGATGATTTGCCAGTAATTCTAGGTCCTGTTGGTCCACAAGTCGATAAAAAACGAAAAACTTATCAACCTGGTGGTGGTACCCAATTGGAAATGACAGTAAGCCCGCCAGATAGGATGAAATATCTTAAAGTTGTTGGAAAGAGTAGGATTCACTAATTATTAAAAAAGGGTGTGTAATTAAACTTGAAAGTTAATAAGTTTAAAACTGATAAAGCATTAAGTACTATTTCATGGTGCTTGGATGGAAAACCAACAGTTATTAACTGCGAAAACCTTCATGATGCACGTTTGTTTTTGAGGGAAGAAACTATTCTTGCACTTACTGGTGAAGGGGATTTTCCATCCATACTTTTCGGTTTTTCTATAGAGGGTAGCAAAAAGTTTGAAGTGCCTCCACCAGATGGATTTTTGTTTTCATATTTTACGCAACATGCCACAACAAATATTGCTGTAGTGTGTATAGCAAAAACGTATATGGAGGGTCGGTCTGATTGGCATTATTCTATTGATACTCAAAGTGGAAATCTGACTAAACTAAGTCCTGCATATTAAGGTACTGAAAGACTTTCAAAAAACTTTATTTAAAAACTGAAAAAAACAAAGGGGGAGGGTATAGTGAAAAATAATCTAAAGTCTAATTGGAAGCAAAATATTTTGGCAATAGCAGTTTTAATTGTTTTAATTACAACCATTATATATTTTTTAAAGTTGCTTTATGAGGTATTTATAGGCCTTCCCAAAGAAGTAGGTGCACCGATAATAGCTGCATTTGCAACTATTGTTGTTTCTGTTATTACCGTAACTGGCGGCAAATACTTAGAGAAAAAAATAACAGTTGAAAAGGAATTGCGAGAGAAGAAGATACCCGTTTACACCGATTTTATGGAGTTTTTGTTTAAGATACTTGTAAACACCAGAGAAGATGAGCCGCTAGATGAAAAAGAAATCCTTAAGTTTATGGAGTCTTTCACAAAAAATCTTATTATTTGGGGTGCGGATGATGTCATATTAAATTGGTCAAAATATCGTATGCATAATCAACGAAACAACACAAGTGCCAATTATTTGAATGGGTTACTCCAACTAGAAAAAGTATTGCTAGCAATTAGAAAGGATACAGGGCATAAGAATAAAAACTTAAAAGAAGGCGATTTACTAAGCCTCTTTATAAATGACATAGATAAAATATTAAAGCAAGGTGAAACGGCAAGCCGTAAGTAAAAAGCATATGAATTTGTATTCCTTCTATGCTTATGGAAGCCGCCAGCGTAGCAAGTCTTGGGAAAAATCGTCCCCCCATTTTTTAGAATGGCTTGCGAAGGGGTTCTTTAGTTTCTTGCAAGCTGCTTATAAGTGTGTGAAAGCTGCTTTACAGTGGCCTTACAGAGTCAGAACAGGGAAAGTATACGATAAATCTCTTATCGTATACTTTCCCTGTTCTTTATGTGATTCTATTTGTTTTCTGAGAAGGATTGATAAAAGATCTGCAACCCAATGTTAATATCATTAAGTTTAAAATCCATTCTACTAACATTTAGCATGAATAAATTCCCAGACTTAATTTAGATCAATGTAGCTGTAGGCTTACACCAAATAATTTAGTGGTAGATCACTATATTCAATAGTCAAATTAATCAAAGTTATTCGCACTTCCCTAAAAGCAACAAAATTAAGTTGACAATAAGTTACGATTTTGATAGAATAACATTGTGACTATAAAGTTACATAAGTTGTCACTAAGAACACACAGTATAAGTATGTGTAAAATTCATATTAAACTTGACTTATAAATGCTAGGTTATGTTAAAATCCTCGTTAGAATTTATGGTATTTATAAGAATTAATTACAAAGTTGCTATAGTGGTTTAAGTGTATCTGATATTATTCGGGGAGATAAGTAGTTGATGTAAATATAACTATAAACTCCACAAATTTAGCAAACTCATCTAGCAATCATTATGAATTTAAAATTTATTAATTGATTGTTATCTTTTATAAATCGTATGTCACATTCCGTAGTATGGAAAATGGTGCTATATAACTCTATGCTTTTATAGAATCAACCTTTAGAAAAATTTGGTTTTAATGGTTTCACTTTTATATACAGCTATTATTAATGCTGATTGCTGATTAGGAGGGGGGTGGTTAAAAACCTGATCAACTTAACAACAAATGAAGAGGGGAGGTAAAGATTTACTAGCTTCAAGTCTAATAATTAACCTTATTACATTAATTTAAAGGGAGGATAAAACTACATGAATAAGATAAAAAACATAATTTCTATTTTTCTCATACTAATGTTTAGTGCACAAATAGTGCCAGCATTTGATTTAGCAGCTTTTACTAATTTGAGTACTGAAAACAAAGTATATTCAGTAAGTGATTCTTTAAACAATCAGAATAGTAAGCAATCAAAAAGTACACCCACAAATACACCTATCAATACACCATCACCATACATAAAACTGGAATTGGATAAAGCCTCTGAAGAAGTTGGTGGAATCATTAATGCAAAATTAATGATTGATAATATTGATAAATTTGCAGGATATCAGGTAAATATAAAATACGATCCAAATGTACTCCAACCTGTTGATAGTGCTGGCT
Organism: Pseudobacteroides sp.; assembly: GCF_036567765.1. NCBI lineage: Bacteria > Bacillati > Bacillota > Clostridia > Eubacteriales > Oscillospiraceae > Pseudobacteroides > Pseudobacteroides sp. The sequence continues at coordinate 7,040 of NZ_DATCTU010000068.1, read as the reverse complement.
TATCCATGACCGACAAGACAGAACCCCAAGCAGGTAATATTCTGAGTTCTTTAAGTTTTGCACCCATTACATATGTTGCAAATAATACAACTCAAGGATATTTAAGGTTTGGTAAATGTTATATGGATTTAAAAACTTATAAGAGTTGTAATGCTCCAGAAAAGACTGGTATTTTGGCAACGCTTAGCTTTAAATTATTAAAGAAAGTTGAGACATCAATAAGTTTTGAAAATTATTCTGATACTCAAGTTAAAGGAAACAGGGTAGATATTTTCGATTGGGATGGTAAAATCATATCATCTGGATATGGAATAATTCAGCCTCAAACTATAAACCAAGGTTTTAAAACTATTCAAGATACAACAATGAAAGAAGTTTCACAAGTAATGTTAGAAGCAAGTGCTGCAACAATGACTAATACACCTCCTCCAACGTCAACCAGTACAGCAGGGATTGAAAAAAAAGTTATAATCGATGGATGGGTAGCTGATGATGTATGCATAAAGAATCCTTCACTGCCAACAGCGTCAAAGGAAAAACTTAATAGTAATTTCAAGGTTCAAGCAATTTCTAACGGAATAACTATGGCTGAGACTTTAACTGATGTAAACGGCCACTATAGCCTTGAATTTGACGCAAGTGGGTATTATTTAATACAGATAACAAAGGATGGATATTCTTATTTTCCAAGGGCATACAATTTAAATCTGTACGGTTCTTTCAGTATTGGAAGCAAAAATAATCCAGATAATATGTATTCAGGGGATTTGAACCATGATGGTGCTGTAAATATGGCTGATAATATTATGCTTGCACAAGTATTTAATACAGTTGAAGGTCAACCTGGATATTCTATTTATCTGGATTTGAACGCGGATGGTGCTATAAATATGGCTGATACAATCATTCTTGCTGGAATGTTCAATGTAACAGTCATTTACAGGCAATCGATATACCTTAATAGTGACTGCAGTATTCAAACAGATACCATGACTGAATTTAAAAATGCATATGTTGATTTGAATAGCAGGGTTCTTACAGTAAACGGTGGATTTAAAGTTCTTTCGGATGATGGTAAAGGAAGTACACTTGATATTAACGGCGGAAGATTGGAAGTAAACGGATATTTCAATTTTGGAGAATCTAACAGCAATGATGTTTTGCTTATGAATAGTGATGAAAGTTATATAAAAGTAACAAATGATTTTATATATAACTCCATGTCTAATGATCAGAACAGGTTAACTGCTGGAACAATTGAGCTTAAGCGGAATTTCACTATAAATGACAATTCATCAGACTATGCATTTTATGCCACTGGAACACATAAGGTTCTTCTAACTGGCACTGGTACGGATAAACAGAAGATTCAATTGGACCAACCAACAGGATCAAAGAATCGTAAGATTAATATCCTTATGACAACTAAACAGATCGGTCAATATGAGTTAATACCTTTAAACTGTTACAATTCAAGAATTTATACTCAGGTTAATGTAGATAAGAGATCATTTAATAATGGGCAAGGAGTTTTCATTCCAACAGGAAATTATTCTCTTACATTTTCTGATATGGAAACATTTTCACCAGGAATTCAATTTGATATTTCCAGATCATATAATTCAATGAATTATAATAAAGGCTCATTGGGATATGGTTGGACTTTCAATTTTGATAATTCTACTATTAATGAAATTAGCAGCAGTTATGTAGCACCCGGTAAAGTTTATGAAGTAATTTTACCGGATGGTACAATAGAAAACTTTTTAGAAACTGATATAGTAGATAAAGAGTTTGCATCAATAGATAACCGAAGCACGCTGAATTATATTAAGTATAATCAAGAGTATACCTTAAAAACCCCGGAAGGAATTTCTTACTATTATGACAGCGGTAAAAAATTATATAAGATAATGGATGAGCTTCAAAACAGTGTTACTATAGAGACACAGACAAATAAGAAGATAATTCGTGATTCAATTAGTAAAGAATTTACAGTAACATATGAAAATGGCTTAGTTAAAACAATCTCCGATGGTGATAGAACTGTAGGTTATGCTTATGAAACTGTAAATCAAGTTACACTACTTAAAACAATTACTGATCCTATGTTAAATGTAATAACATTGGAATATACAAATGGACTTTTAACTGCTGTAAAAAACGGAAATATTGTTTTGGAACAGATAGAATATAAAGACTTAACTGGCAAAGTTGATTATACTATTGATTCACTTGGCAAGAAGCTAGAGAATGATACACATGGTAAAAAGCAAGAGTATGATTATAGTATATCGGGTCAGACAACAGTTACGGATAAGGATAACTCTACAGACTCTGTTTTGAAAAAGACAACATATTATTATAATACATATTATGCAATAACAAAAGTCGAGGAAAAGGATGCATCAGGTAATTTATTACCTGACATCAATACACAGATTATTGAATACAACGAGGAAGGCATTAGAAGTGAGGTATCTGGTATTACTGATTATAATAAGAATAAGACAACTTATAACAGAATGCTGAACGGGTTTGTAAGAGAAGTAATTAACTCTGATAATTCAACAAACGCACTAAATTTAAACGATAATAATAAAGTAGTAATTACTGCTGATGATACTAATAGTTATACGTTATATGATTATGATGATAATACTCATACCAAATTACTACGAAAAGCACAAACATATAACAAATTAGCAAGCAATCTTCAAAAAGAGTTAAGAAACATTTTAAACATGGATTTGAGTATATCAGAATATGCTGCACAGGGGCATTTAGATAACAACTTAGATGATTATGCTATTACCCAGTATGACTATTATAATGACAAAACATATGATAATGTCAATAATTGCCCTATAAGCGGTTTGGTTAGCCAAGTTACTGATCCGGAAGGAAAAATTACAAAGTTTACATATTATCCCGAAGGAACATTAAAAGAAAAGATATTACAGGCTGAAGATGGTTCTGATCTAATAACAACATACACATACAACAGCATGATGCTGGTTGCATCAATAAAGACTCCAAAAGGTTATGTAACAGAATATCAATATGATAAAAATGGAAACTTAGTAAGAGAGATTCAAAAGGATGAATTAGGTAATGTAAAAGGTACAAAGCGTTATTCTTATGATTCTCTTGGGAGAATGGCAAAAGAAGTATTACCTAATGTATATAATATTTCATATGATACTAATGATGGTGAATATGATCCATCAAACGTTAGTATAAACAAGTATTTATCCTATACATATTACCCTTCAGGACAAATAAAGACAGAGAGATTGCCTGATACAGACATAAAGTATACTCCAAATGGTAATCCCATTCCAGGAGAGCAAGTTATAACAAGCTATACATATGACAAGTATGGAAACATTGAAACAAAAACCCTTCCAAATGGTGCGTGGTACAAGTATACATACGACTTGTGGGGAAGATTAAAGAACACATATTTTAAAGAACGAGCTACAGATTCAGGAGATAGTAAATTAATTTCAAGTTATGATTACTATTTACTACCACAAGAAAATGGCCTGAATTATACAAAAGTAATTGAGACAAGTTATATTAAAACCGGCAAAGAGGTAACTCATACGACAATATATGATTTTGATGGGCGTGTCGTTGAATCAAAACTGAATAGTGACGAACCAGTAATAACTACATATTATCCGAATGGTCAAATAGCATCAGTTAAAGATGCAAAGGGAAGCATTACCAAATATTATTATGAAAAATTAAATATGCTTACAAAAATAGAAGCTCCATTTGAAACTGGATATGATAGTGTTACAAATTACAGCTATTATAAGAATGGTAATTTAAAAACGCAAGAGACCAGTATTAATAAACCTGGAGAACTCGAAAGTACAAATAAGAAACAATTCAATTATAACAAGAGAAATCTTTTAAGTGAGGTTGTAATATATAATGGAACTTCAAATATCACCAGCAATTATTACTATGATGCTGATGGTAACAAAGACAAAATAGTGCAAGGTGAGATTACGACACAGTACCAGTACAATTATCTTGGAAAACCTTCAAAAATGATTGATACACTTGGAAAAGTTATTGATTATGACATCTATGACAAGAACGGAAATCTGATACATATGAAAGATAGGAATGGAAGCGACATATCCTATTCCTATGATAATCAAGGACATGTAATTCTAGAATATGCAAAAGGTAATGTTTCTGGAAAAGATGTTGTAAATATGTATCATTATAATGTGCTGGGTTTAAGAGATCAAATGATAGTTGAGTCAAATGGAAGCAACACATTCGTTGACTATACTTATGACCAAATGGGAAGGCTTGTGAATGAAAAATGGACAAATACCGTAAAAAACTATACGGTCGATAAAAATTACATACATTGTGGCAATTCCAGTAATATTGAAACCTTTAACATAATAATCAATAATTCTACTCCAAGCATCAATACAAAGTATGAGTATGATGCCAATATGAGACTACAGTATGTCAAGGAGAACGATATACTTAAAGCCAAATATGAATATTATGCTGATAGCGGAAACAGAAAGAAACTAACATACTATTACTATGATCCAAGCCTGAATACTACATATGCTCTTAATACAATAGACTATAATTATAACCTGGCAAACAAGGTTAAAAGTATTATTAACAAAAACTCTGCAGGTACTGTAATCTCAAGTTTCAGCTATGGATATTATTTGGATGGTGCACAGGCATCAAAGACTGAAGTTATAAACAATACAACAACTACTACAGATTATGAGTATGATAATGCAAGAAGACTTGTAAAAGCTACAGAAAAAGTTGGAGCGACTCCAAATCAGACAGTTATATACAAATATGATTCAAGCAATAACCGTTCAAGGATGGAAGTACAAGGAAGTACATCGTATAATGTAGACTATAGCTATACAGACTTAACTGGAAAATATACCGGACGTCTTTTAAAAGAGACAACTACAGGGTCTAAAAACTCCATAGTTGATTACGCATATGATAACAATGGGAACCAAATTACAAAGAAAGAAGGAACAACAACTACAACAAATGAGTACGATGCATTAAACAGGTTGATTAAAAGCGGAACATCCACATATGCATATGATGGTGATGGACTTAGAATCAGCAAAACAGTAGGAGGAGTAACAACCTACCAGATATGGGATGGTCAAAACATAGCTCTTGAGATTGATTCTTCATATAACCTGATAAAGAAGTATGTAAGAGGAATAAACCTTATTTATAATGAAGATAAAAATGGGTACACTCAGAACTACATTTTCAATGGTCACAGTGATGTGGTACAATTAACTAATAAGAATGCAGCAAATAATAACGTTATACGTTCATACTCTTATGATGCATTTGGTAACGAGAAAAACCCTGATCCTACTGATACTAATGTATTCAGGTATTGTGGTGAGTACTTTGACAAAGAGAATGGCACGATTTATCTCAGAGCCAGAAGTTATGATCCAAGGATTGGTAGATTTGTAAGTGAAGATAGTTATGCTGGTGAAATTGATGATCCACTTTCATTAAACCTCTATACATACTGCCAAAATAATCCTGTTAACTATTTTGATCCAAGCGGGCATAAAGTTGAAGGGTTTCAAAAATTACAGCTTGCTTGGGGATTTATCAAGGGAGGCGTTGGTGAAGTATTTGCAAACTCCGGAGGTGTATTCCAAGCATTGAGCAATATTGGTGCTTTGAAAGAACTGATAAGTGATATAATTGCAGGTAAGGTTGGTTGGAATGAACTTAAACAAATTGGGTTAGATGTAGTTGCGGGAGATATAAGGTATGTTGTTGATAATTGGAATATAATATCTGATAATAAATCTTATAGTGATTCAGTAGTATCTTCATATGGGGAGCATTTAGCTGGAGCGTTTGCAGAGTTAGTTAATATTGGGGCAATAGTTGTTGGTGCAGCTAAATCAGCTGGTGGTATAACTGGTAAGATTAAATCAATAGTTAAATCCAAGGGTGCGAGAAGTAAGATTAAGACTAATCTCGGCAACGAAATTGATATTACTCCGTCATCAAATCACAGCACTACAACAAATAATCCTGGATTAAAGGGAGCTCCAAATTCAAGCGTGGATATTCTTGATGGAAACGGAAATATCAAAACTCGTAGATGGTTTGGGTCAGAGGGCACTCAAACACGGGATGTAGACTTTACTAATCATGGAAACCCCAAAGTCCATCCAGAATGGCCGCATGAACATGGACCAAGATAAGAAAGGGGAAAAATATGGATAAAATAACTTTTGAAGACTTTCATAACATAATGTCATATGACGTTGCTAAAAATCAAGATTGCATAGAAATTGAATTTTGCATTGATAATTGTGATGCTTATCAAACCTCTTGGTTGGGCAAAATGGTGGATAGGAACACGAAAAAAGTTATATACTGGTTTGGATTAACTGAAGATGGTTCACAAGCTTATGATTTTGATTCGTTTGAGCAATTTGCGAATGCAAAAGTTTTCTACGATAAGAGCATCAAAGAGATTTGGAATTCAGTTTCATTGCTCTCTGTTGATGCTTGCGATATTCAAGAACGATTACCGTTTTATTTAGGATAACTGCAAAAGCCGCTTGACGCTGGTTTAAGCGTCACAGTCGACCTCTTGTGACACAAGGTTTTCACGGCATTATCTCAGCTTAACAACCACCGAACCGACGCCGGAGCGACAAAACCGGCGTTGGTTGTAAAGGGACTTCAACCGAAACCTATTGTCAACACAAATTTGTTTCTTTCAGGAAAACATGAATAACTTTGATTAATTTAATTATTGAATATAGTGATCTACCACTAAATTATTTGGTGTAAGCCTACATCTACATTGATCTAAATTAAGTCTGTTGTTGATTTATAATTAAAACTGACCCCCGATTTACAAGTAAAATTGACCCCTTGAGAATACAAATGTATCCTATCCATATGATCAATACATGTGGAGGGATAAAAGAGGTGAAAGATGTGCAAGATTGGATAGCTGTAAA
>NZ_DATCTU010000067.1 GCF_036567765.1 Pseudobacteroides sp. | reverse complement strand
CCAACTATCCTTGGAGGGTATTCCCAAGAAAGCATTAATATCTTCATAATCGGCTCCTTTCGAGCTTAGCCGGATAATCTTCAATTTTTATTTATGAGAATAAAAATGTAAATTAAAATTCCTTTATAAGTATTTTGCGTATTTTTATATCAATTTATGTGTATAACTTTTATATTTATATGTTTTAATAAAAAAACATTTGCAGTGTGCCCTTATTTCCAACCCAAGGAAGGTATAAAATGCTTGATTTATTAAATTTATATGGATATATTCTGTAAATATAGAAAAAATCCTTCTTTTAAAATACAATACTTATACTATGGAAGATAAAATTGCTTTTTTGGTCATTCCTTTATATATTATACATTATATATTAATATAGTAAAATAAGTCTCATTAAAATTATTTTTTGAAATGGCCTCACTTAATGAATAATATGTAAATAAAATGCAAATTCTTTAATAGACAAAGGAGGAATAAATATATGGATTATACAAACTCCCCAAATACATACAAGCTGTCTGAAAACTATGGTGAAACCAAAATTGTGCTTACATCACGGGATCCCCATTGTCTGTTTGCATATTGGGAGATTTCAGGACTGGAGATAAGACATTTCATAGAAGAACTGGGAATTGAACTCTGGCAAAAATCTTCCCCTGCATTAAAAGTGAAAAATTTATCCAGAAACAGCAGCTTTATTATAGTTATTAATGATTATGCCACCAACTGGTATATTCAAGTAGATGACATCAACTGTATTTACGAGGTTGAATATGGAAGAAAAATCTCTGATAAAATCTTTATACCTATGGTTTCTTCCAACTACGTTCAAACCCCCAGCAATATGGTCAGCAGCAGTACATCATGTTACTTCATGGATTACAGAAACTTCTCCAAATCCGGATATGAAAATGAGAGTAAATTAATTTATGAAATGCTGGACTTGGAATCTTACTATAAAAATATTGGAATAAGCTCAATGGAATTTGCATTTAATTCAAAATTCGAACAATGCTTTGGAATTAGTTCCCTTGAGTTATTTGGAAAGGAATGATAACTTTGCTTAAAGGTCATGTTGCAGTAGTACTCCATGCACATCTTCCATTTGTCAGACATCCTGAGCATAAAGACTTTCTTGAAGAAAGATGGTTGTTTGAAGCTATTTCTGAAACTTATTTGCCATTAATTCAATCTTTTGAGTCACTAATAGAAGAAGGAGTGGACTTTCGTGTAACCATGTCCCTTACTCCTCCACTTTTAACAATGCTTACAGATACTTTACTTCAGAACAGGTATATGGATCATCTTGTAAAACTTATTGATTTGACTGAAAAGGAAATACATAGAACAAGAAGCCAGCCTGAATTCAGCCTTTTGGCCAAAATGTATCATAATAAGTTTAAAAGTGATTTGGTTATGTTCAGGGACAAATGCAAGTGTAATATTGTACAAGCATTTAAAAGGCTTCAGGATACAGGGAAACTGGAAATCATAGCCTGTGCCGCTACTCATGGGTATCTACCCATCCTTAGCAATTCACCCGAAGCTGTAAATGCTCAGATTACCATTGGTGTCCAGACATATGAAAAGTTTTTCAATGTCAAACCTAAGGGAATGTGGCTGCCGGAGTGCGGTTATACGCCTATGGTAGAAACCTCCCTTAAGAAAAATGGAATAGAATATTTTATCACAGAGTCCCACGGACTGCTTTTTGCAAATCCCAAACCTGTTTACGGCACATTTGCTCCAATAGTAACTACAAATGGCATTGTAGCTTTTGCAAGGGATATTGAATCTTCAAGACAGGTTTGGAGTGCCCATGACGGTTATCCCGGCGACAAGTGCTACAGGGATTTTTACAGGGACATTGGCTATGACCTTGATTACGAATACATTAAAGACCATATATCCCCAGACGGCCACAGGATACAAACAGGGATAAAATATTACAGTATAACAGGAAAGACCAATGATAAAACACCATATAATCCTGATACTGCAAAAGAAAAGGCAATTTTTCATGCCCGGAACTTTATAGAGAACAGAGAAAAGCAAATACTTACTCTATCCAAAATCATGGACAGGCCTCCTATAGTTGTGTGTCCTTATGATGCAGAACTCTTGGGGCACTGGTGGTATGAAGGGCCCCATTGGCTATACACTATGTTCAAAATGATTCATACCAAACAAAACTCCTTTAACCTTGTTACGCTGAAGGAATACATGAACAGCAACCCCATCATGCAAGTATCTGTGCCCTGTGCATCCAGCTGGGGATATAACGGATACAACGAAGTGTGGTTAAACAGCTCAAATGACTGGATATACAAGCACCTTCACAAGGGGGCGGAAAGAATGACAGAATTGGCTAATGAAAATAGGATTGCTGAAGGGATAAAAAAAGAAGCCTTAAACCAGGCAGCCCGGGAGCTCCTCCTTGCTCAAAGCAGTGATTGGGCATTTATAATGAAGACAGGAACCATGGTTCAGTATGCAGTCAAAAGGACAACCGACCATATCGGAAGGTTTTTAAGGCTTTATCATGACATTAAGGAAAACAATATCGATGAAGAATGGTTGATGGATATGAAGCATAAGGATAATATATTTCCTGAGATTGATTACAGTATTTATAAGACTATGTGAAAAAAGCGGGCATAAAATCCACTTACTCCCAAAATAGAATTTACAGGGCCTTCATTCTGAGCCCTGTAAATCTATCATTCAGCAGCAAATACACTTACCTACAGCATCCTCTTTGCACCTTCATAGGCAAGCTCTGAACGCTCGCACTCTTCATCAGTTAGAGTTATTTGGTGACATAAGGGACTGCCCTTCATTTTCTCAGAAGCATAACACAAGCCGTTAGTCCTAACATCAAGAAACGGATGATCTATTTGCTCGGGATCGCCCAAAAGAATAATTTTAGTACCAATGCCAGCCCTTGTAATTATTCCCTTTACCTGCTTTGGTGTAAGGTTTTGTGCCTCATCAATTATAACCCACTGCTTAACAATTGACCTGCCTCTTATAAATGCTATGGCTTCAGTATTGATAATTTTTCTGTCAAAAAGTTCATCTACCTTATCTTTAAGCTCTTTTTCACTTTTATAGCGTTCATCCTCATCATTATCTATAAGTACTTCCAGGTTATCTACAACAGGCCTTAAGAACGGTGCGATCTTTTCCTGCTCTGTACCGGGCAGAAAACCTATATCCTCATCCAGCTTAATATTTGGCCTGCATACCAGTATCTTTCTATAAAGCTTGCTTCTATCAAGCATGATTTTCTGAAGCCCAACTGCTAGAGAATAAAATGTTTTGGCAGTGCCTGCAGGCCCTTTAATAATCACAAGAGGTGCCTTATCCGCCTCCATCATCAGTGCTTCCTGCATAAATTTCTGCCCTGCATTTCTTGGTATTACGCCAAAAGGCCTCTCCTGAAGGTATTTTAAAGCAACTATTTCCTTTCCGTCAAATCGACCAAGTGCCGTTTGTTTTTCATTTGTAGTTGAGTGAATTATAAAGAACTGGTTGCAAATCCTCTCTTCCAGTTCCTTTTTGCAATAATCATGGGAAAAGCAAAAAATATCATCTATACTCATGCTTCCCTTTTTATAAAATTCATTTATCTTTTCCTCCGAAGCATAGACCTTCTGTCTGCCTTTATACTGCTCACTGTATCCCGGAACCTGCTCGGCATAAAAATCCTGTGCGATGACTCCTATTACATCTGCCTTTATCCTTTCAAAAACATCCTTGGTTACAAGAAAAACATTCTCCCCATTCTCCTGCAGCCCTTTGCAAAGCCTAAGAATCCTGTTATCATTATTGTCTTCCCATCCATCAGGAAGTCTGCCTCCCATAACATTCATATGTATCCTGAGAGTTCCCCCATTTTCCAGTTTAATCCCTTCACTCAAGTTGCCTTTACTCCTAAGTGAATCAATAAGCCTTGCCGTGTGACGTGCATTTGCTCCCAATTCGGAATTCTCTTTCTTAAACTTGTCAAGTTCCTCCAACACAATCTCAGGTATAACGATGGTGTTATCTCCAAACGAATATAATGCATAGGGAGTTTGAAGCAATACATTAGTATCAAGCACATATGTTTTAGTCAATTAATCCACACCCCTTTGAATGCCTAATATTTAATCTGTATTAAAAGCATTAATCTTATATGTGTAAAAAAATTTCATATATTACTATTTATATCGGCCTTTTAATTATAAAGAATAAGCTTCCAGTTTGCAATTGTAATGACAAAGACATCAATAATTTTGCGTCTGACATTTCTTGTACGACAATATTTATCCTTGCTTCATGCTGCCTTCAGTAACAGTTTTATGTAAACAAACATATAATAATATTAATCCTGCAGCCTAAATAATTAAACTGATATTTTGGAGGGAAAAGAATGAACACGATGAATAATAACAATTTGAACAACCCAAACGCCATCTATCCTGTTTCGGAGGAAATGCCGAAGCTTGCTCATGCTTATGTTCCTTTTCAGTACATGAATTGCTTGTACACGCCTGAAGTAGGATTAAAAAGGGGAACCATTTTTCCTGAGCTCGATAGACCTTATGGGGTAGACCCTGAATATACGGTTGATGCTTGATTGGAGGTATTGATATGGATACAAACCGTGATAGTCTTATGAAAGAAATAATGAGCCTGGATTTTACATCCATTGAACTAGGCTTATATCTAAACACACATCCTTGGGATCAGCGTGCAATAATGCTTTATAACACAAGTGTTCAAAAGTCAAGAATGTTAAAAGACAGGTATGAAAAGATGTATGGTCCAATAAATCAACAAAGTCCAAACAACTTTTGTACATGGAAATGGATCGACAGTCCATGGCCTTGGGAGAAATAAACAGGTTTAATAAGAATCAAAAAGGAGGCTTCTCAATGTGGATTTATGAGAAAAAATTGGAGTATCCAGTTAAGATAGTAAACTCCAATCCAAGAATGGCAAAATATATTATAACTCAGTACGGCGGACCAGATTTAAGGTTTTTATAGACAAATTTCCTACATATGAAATTCATTCTAAGTCTTAATCTGCCTCAAAAGTATAATCAAACTTAAGTGAATAATCAGCAGAAATAAAAATACGCTTTACAAGTTTTTTAAGAACGACCTCTTTTAAATTATAATCCAGCTTGTCTAAATTTTCAATTAAACCAATTACTTTATCGAGTATAGTATTAAGCTTTATCTCCATACTGTCACTTTTCTCAAGCTTTTTATTCAAAGCATCAATTTTTTGATTCAGTTCATTCTTTTTTTCCCGCAGCTCAGACATTCTGACTTTGTATTCGTCTATTAATATAACTTCACTTTCAAATGCCTCCTGCTGTTTCCTTATAGCTACATTTATTTTATCAAGACTTTTTTGCAATTCCTCACGAAGTTTTTTCTCCTGTATAAGTTTTTTATCAAAAAGGTATTGCTTAGCCCTGATGCTCTCCTCAAGCAATTCCCTGTCCTTGAAGAAATTCTTTAAGTGCTCCATAACAAGGCTATCTACCTTTCTCATATCCCAATACTTGGACTTTGTATCACAAATCCCATAGCGGTTCTGATCTACATAATAGAAATAATACGGTTCTTTTGGATTTTTGGCTTTACTTGGTTGCTTGCCACCATATATCTTACCATTGCAAATGCTGCAATAGAGAAATCCGGATAGCAAGTATTTCTTTTCACAGCTCCATTCCTTGCTATCCTTTTCTTTTCTTTCATTTATGATTTGCTGAACCTTTTCATATTCTTCATTAGTAATCAATGGCTCATGGGTATTATGTCTTATTATCCATTCCGATTCAGGTCTTACTAGCCTCCTTTGCCTGCCTGTACTGTCTCTGACCATGGTTGTAGCATTGTAAATAGTAATCCCCAAGTATACAGGATTCGTCAGTATTGTCCTAATTGAATTTGTATGCCATTTCTCGCCCCTTTTAGAGGGTATCCCCTGACTATTTAGATATTTGCATATTTTAAGCTGTCCCCACCCCTCCAGAAACTTCTCAACAATTAGCCTGTATATTTTTGAGGTCTCGTCATTAACCATGAGGTACTGTTTATCTGGAGTCAGCATATAGCCAAAAGCTGGCGAGGCTACATTGGTTTTACCTTCCTTGGCCTTTAAAAGCTGAGTTACCTTAACTCTGCTGGCTGTAGTTTTCCGCTCCTTCTGAGCAAGTCCTGCATGAATGACCAGCAGAAATTCATCATCATCGGTCCGGCTATCGTAGTTTTCTTTAAGAGAAATAAAAAACGCACCATAATCACCAAGGCTTCTCTTAAGCTCAATGATATCCATTATATCTCTGGAAGTTCTGGCAATTTCTTTGGAAATAACACCGTTTATTATTCCTTTTTTTATGTCTTCTCTGAGTTGCTGCATTTCATTCCTGAGATATGAATATGCACCGCTTTTAACATCGATATAAAAACGCAGCAGGTTATATCCGTTTACGCTTGCCCATTCTTTTAATATCTTCTGTTGGTTTTCAATAGAAGACTTCTGAGACTCTTTGGCAGTTGACACTCTTATATAGCCGCCAACATCCAGATTATTCTTTCCCAGTGTTTTATGCTGGTCATTATATTCTTTAAACCTGTTGCCGCTGACAAGAGGAGGAACATATTTTATTTCTCTGTCCATACCGGCACACTTCTATCTTCACTTGAATTTATTTCTTCCATAAGTATTTGTTTGATAAGAATTTCAATAACATCATCAAGAATTTCAATTTTAGACATAATTAAAACCCCATTTCATAATATCGTCTAGGCCATAATATTCAAAATATGGCTTGTATGATTACAGAATGAGGTTAATTATATTTGCGGGATATTTATAAAATAGCAAAGAATTTCATTTTAATCCAGTGGTAAAATTTCGTTTTAGCCGTTTCTATTGTAAAGTGCCAACATTTTTTTACTTTCAATAATGATTCTGCGAACCAAATTTACATAATAACCATATTATATAAATGGAGGGAGGTGAATTATATGAAAATTAGTAAGTTAAAGAAGCGTATATTTTTGATGGCTTTAGTAACAATCCTCGCATTTCCCACTCTTATCAATGCTGAGCAGTTAACTGATACTGGCTCAGGTACACTAACAGGCAATCCTGATGCTTTTGTTGATGTTGTAGTAAGTGACAACACAATATCCTATGGTACCTTAAATATCTCAGCCCAGGGTTTAGCAAATGCAAGAACAGATGGCGGTACTGAATATGTTATTTTTGAGTCCCAAACTGATATAACAAATGACAGTATTGCTTTTGATGAAGGTGCAACAAACTCCAATAGCTTCTACAAAGTAACATCTTCTGGTGAAACATATCCGCTTGTAGGTGGCTTAAATAATACAAACTGGATTTTCTTAAAAGATGCTACTTCTGGTACTGCATATGTAAAACCCCAAATAACAGGCAATTTAACAAACGGTGGCGGTGGAGTAACCATGCCATCTGGAGTAAACGAAGTTGGAAGTCTTTCATCAGAACTGATATACTACACATCAGCAGATGCTGGTGTGACATGGTCCAGAAATACAAAAACAGTATATATTGCCCTTGGAGATGACGGAAGATTATATGTTGATGATGCTGCTGCTTTAACAGCTAGTTCACAATATATTACGGCTAAAGGCGGACAGACAGATGATGCTTTTTTAGGAAATAATATGGTTTTATCTTCAACCTTTCCGACTCTGGCAACTGATCCAGTAACACTGGATTTTGGTTACTATTCTGCTTGGGATGCGACACAAGGAAATGGTGATAAGTCGTTCTATGCACTTGTTGATATGCCCAAACATGCAGCTACCGGTCATAACTGGACCTGGAACTTTACTATTACTGGTGAATATCATTCCAATCCGTAAGAAAGGATTATTAACGATGGTTAGAGCAATTCTTTATAAACTTATTACTTTCTGTATTTTTCTATTTATACTAATTAACTTTACTCTTACAAATTCATTTGCTCAGCCAACTACAAAAAACAAAATAGCAATAAGACCAGCAATAGTGGATTTGGGAGCTGTAGATGCTAAGCAGTATACCACAGAAATAAATGTTGTAAACATGGGTAGCACCTGTACAATAAGCCCCAAAGTTGAAGGGAAAGGCAGTGAGTGTATCACTGTCTTTCCAAGTACTTTTAAATTGTTAAAAGGCGAGACTAAAAATATAAAGGTTATAATTGATAGTACGTCAATCAAGATAGGGGCCTATGATTTATCTATACTTTTTATATCAGATAATCCAGATGAAGATCCTAATGGTTTGGCAAAAGCAAAAGGAGAGACTTCCTTTAGATTAAAGTTCTCTAAGCCAGGTATTGCAATTGCAAGTTTTAATGTAGTTGATGTTGAGAAACCCAAAAATGCATTATTCTATATAATATATGCTAACTTTTTACATAGCAAGAGTTATGTAAACTCAAATATTAAAATTATAAGTTTAGAAACTAATGAAGTTGTAGCAGAATTTAATGAAAAGGTTTCAATGAATCCATATCCACAAGCAGGTTTTTATGGAACCCTAAAAATCCCGTTTACAACAGAAGATGTTGAGATGGGAAAATACTTTGTTAAGGTAGATTCCATTAGTCCTGATGGAAAAAGGCTAAATGCTGAGAAAGCTTTTAAAGTGGGTTTATTAAGAGGAGAGCTTATTAGCGTGAATGTAGAAGATGTATATAAAGGACAAATGGCTCATTTTAAAGCTGAAGTTAAAAATACTGGTAATCTGGACCTTAATACGTCACTCAAGGTAATTGTTAAGAATGAGAAGGGGCAAAAAATTTTCCCGGATAAGTGTAGTATGATTTTGCCTCCAGGCATTGAGCAAAATCTAATTGTAAAACTAGAAACAGATAAACTGGATTCAGGATTATATACAGCTGAATATGAAGTGAAGTATGGGAATAAATTTTCTACAGGTAATCTAGTTTTTAACATTCTTCCCAATTCAAATTTCCTGATTATTATTGTAGTTTCTTTATTAAACGCTATAATATTGTTTTTAATTATATTTTTATACTTTGTGAAAATAAAGAATCGTAATAAATTATGCTAATATCTGACTTTCATACAAATAAGCCTGATGGGAGCAGCTGCGTTCTATACTGAAATGTGGATGTTAATATACCGTGACAGACTTATCGCCTACTTGTACTCATTAGTGTTGCATAAAAAACTTTAATAAAAATCAACTGTAATATTTACCTGTAAAAATGTGAAAGCTCCTTTGTTAATATCAAGTGGGTTGACCTGACAAGCAACCACAATAATTAACTAAGGAGCTAACGATATGGTT
>NZ_DATCTU010000066.1 GCF_036567765.1 Pseudobacteroides sp. | reverse complement strand
AACTTAACACTTTCATTCCAACCATTACTGATAATGCCATCAATCCGTTTTTTGCCATTATATGTGCTTCTGAAAGGTCTATCTGATAATTTTTAAATTCCTTTCCCTTTTTTGATCCAACCTGATATAATTTCATTGTGGTAGCTCCTTTCGTTTTTGTTTTTCCCAAACAATAGTTTATCAAACTACCGTCTGGACTGCCACCTTCAATTTCTACGAAATTCGGGACTTACTCCATAAAAGCTATAAGTTTATTATGTCAAAAACTGATATAATTGCGATTTTGAATAATAATACCATAAGGTCAATTTCATTAAATTACCATTTACATGCATATTTAGATTATTAACCCCGGGTAGTATAGTAACTCTATAATTAAACACAAAGTGCAAGCACCAATTACTGGTAAACTTTTAACTAATATACCACCTAGCTGATAATTTAAAAACTATTGTGTAACTACGGGATGTGTCTGCTCAAATACACTTAAATACAATCCCTGGACTTCAAAACTTACTGTGGAATCATTGTATTTTGCAATATAATAGTTTGGGGCATATTTACTGCTACTCTCCAATATAAAAGCAATATACTTATCAACAATACTAATAAATGTTTTATATGCCTATACATTTGGTTCCTCCTATGAAATTATATTTATTGGAGAAGTTTCTATCAAATATATCGGTTTCTAACAAACACAGATTAATGTACTTTTGATCATTTTAGATAAAACTCCTTTTGATTTGCCAAATCATAGAATTAACAATTTAGATGTAATTAAGCAATTTCTGTCTATCCCTGACACTGATACTTCTGATACCCTCCTCATTATGAATAACAACTCTGACTATATTACAATAGTGACTAGAATAGCACTACTATTCATATTCTTTCCCTCTTTAGCTTATTTTTCTTATTATTCAATATCTTGTATTTAGAGTTTGTGTTAAAGACCATAAAGAATTCCTCGATAAATTTAAAATCATCGCATCCAACCAGCAAGTCAACCTCTTATAATTTCAAAATATGTTTTAAGAATTCATAATAAAATTGTATTATTAGTAGGAGCAAAAGTACAAATTCATCTGATTGACTATATTATTGATAACTGGCTGTCAATTCTAAATCCGTCCAGACTTATAAATCAAGCATTTCATAATATACCATTTTGATAACGATATAGGTACCGAAGAGCTTGCACACCTTGAAATGGCCGACACAATCGTTCACCAGCTCACTAAAGGTGTACTGCAAAAGTTATGGAGAAAGAAGAATTGGGTGATTATTATGCTGACCACGACTACGCAATATATCCAATGAGTGCCGCAGGCAACCCCTTTACGGCAGCTTACATCCAGTCAAAGGGAGATCCTATCGCTGATCTGGTAGAAGACCTGGCAGCAGAGCAAAAGGCTAGGGCTACCTATGAAAATCTTATAAATATGTGTGATGACCTGATGTTATAGACCCTCTAAGGTTCTTAAGGGAAAGAGAAGTTGTACATTTCCAGAGGTTTGGAGAGGCATTGGATATTGTACAGAGAAGGCTGGCTGAGAAAAAATATTTCGTTCAGAAGCCGGATTTTATGGTGAAGAAGTAAGTAATAATTGATGCGACACCATACCCTGTCAGAACAAAATCGCTTGCGATTTTGTCAACCTTGGTGGTTGTCGTGAGAAATTGCGGTGTTGAAAACACCATAATTTCCTAGACATAAAAAAATCAACTCCGTAGTTCAAGCATTTGGAGCTGATTTTTTTATAAATCCATCTATTATTTATAGTTATATTGTTTATTATAGTATATAATTATTTATTTTTCCATTCTTCTGCTAACATAGCGTATTGATATGTATCAATCCAAATTGGATTTCCATCATCCGATCTTTTAAAAAAGACATTCTTTTTTAAGTATCCTTCCCGCCTCATTGATAACCGCTCTAATAATTTCCACGAGGCAGTGTTTTCCGGATTACACATTGCAACAATCCTATGAGCTCCCAGTTGTTCAAATCCATACTATAGTATCCTACGGGAGGCTTCGGTAGCATAACCACAGCCATAATATTTCGGATTAAAGATATAACCCAGATCCCAGGACATAAATTCCTTCGGCTCTGACTGGTTAAAATACACATGTCCAATCATTTTGTCGCTCTCCTTAAGAACAACAGCCCAAAATATATCACCCTTTGAACGATCAATGGCTTTATTTTTACAATCCTCTTCATCACTTTCAGGTTCAGGCTCATATTTTAAAACTTCTTTTAAAGATAAATATTCATATAAATCCTGCCAATCTTCTTCCTTAAAGCTCCTTACAATAAGCCTATCCGTTTCCATTATAATCATATTTTCACACCTCCCTCAATACCATTTGATAGATCATAGCCGTTTTACAATAGACCCCTTCATCATTTAACCTTTGAAAAATAGTCTGCATCAGACTTACCTTTAACCAATATATCCAGCTTAATGTTACTTCCCATAATATTTTTTTCTTTTACATTCCAATAGTGGTTTACCAAAAATATTACATACTTTTTCTTTTTATCTTCAAATGTTATTTGTCCTACACCTTTACCAACTGTTGGAGTACCGATTATTGTAACATTATCAAGATACTTTTTAAGTCCTAGTGATAAAAGTTCGGAACTGCTGGCTGAGTTCTGATTAACAAATATGTATATATGTTTGAATTTAACTTGGGAGGCAGCAGAGCTGTAAGTATTTATATATCCGTCCCTGTAAACAACATAACTTGTAACACATTCCGGAAGAAGTGCATCTAATATATTATTCGTTGGATAAGCCAAACCTCCCGGATTGTCCCTTAAATCGATAATAAGTTTCTGTTTTTCAGGATTTTTAATTTTATCCAATGCATCCTTGAATTCGTATGCCGTTCCTTGAGTAAACATCAAGATTTTTATATACTTGGTATTATCATTTATGGTTTCAACAGCAATATGATTACTTTCTTTATAATCTTCCAGGTTATCATATTCCTCACCTGATATAAAATAAGTAAATTTATCATCTTTGTATCTAATTGAATTTATAAATTTATTAATATCCTCTAAATTAACTTTATCTTTTCTGGCAAAAGCGTCAATAATATTATCTGCATTTTTTGTTTTATCCAAATAAAGATAATTTTCCTTAACAAAATTGGCAATACGTACGTTTTCAGGCTTTTTGGCTTCTTCCAGTTCCTTTTTAAGTAGCACAGCTGTACTGTTATCAGCATTTGAATTCTGTGCTTTGTCTGTATATTCGGAAGCCTTTATGTAATCTTGCATATCATAGTATTCTAAAGCTATAGATGTTAAGACATTGTCATTTTTGGGATTGATCTTCAATGCGTTTTCATAGCATAGAATGGCATTTGCATGATCTTCTTTCGCAGAATAACAATCGCCCATATACCACATAGCATTTTCATTATTAGGAAACTTTTTATTTACTTTCTTACAAGTTTCAATCAATTCGGTATATTTTTTCTGGCGATATAAAGCTTCCATTTTATCTATTTCCAGTTCAACATCATCTGATTTAACAATTATTGCTTTTTCGAAAGTTTTTATTGATTCATCATATTTTTCTAAAGCCATCAGCGATTCGCCCTTAACCTTTAATCCAATGCTGTTATACATATCAAAAGCAAGTAACGCATCAACAGTCTTGATTGATTCATCATACTCTTTAAGTTCATAATAAGCACTTGCTTTCCATTCATATGCACTGCTATACTTCCGGTCAATCCCTATAGATTTATCAAGCCACTTAATCGACTCATTGAATTTTGCCATATTATAATTGCATAGACCCATATAAAGATAGTTTTCTTTATTTCCTGGAGATATTGTTTCCAGTTTGTTGCATTCAGCTATAACTTCTACATACTTTCCCAATAAGTATAATGAGTCAATTTTAAACAAAAATGCGTTTACATCATCAGGATGATCCTTCAAGTATAATTCAACATACTCTGCAGCTTTTGAATAGTTTTTTGCTTCAAACTCAGCATTGGCAAGCTTCTCATAATCTTTGGACGAAGGAACAACAGCTATTACTACAATAATAAGTATAAAAATCAACGTCAGTATTGCAGCGTATGGCTTTCTATTTCTATTATGTGAAGTACCATAATTTGGGACTGGACGTTCTTTAAAGGCACCAACTTCCAGGTTTTGAGGGGTATAGTTTTCATAATTATGGTTTTTGCTTTTTCTATATTCATCCTCACTCTTAATCAATCCTAATATTTCACCACTAAACTTAGACATGTTGTAAACATACTTGGTTTTAAATTCATAATCAGACATACCTTCAAATTTAGTCTTTAATTCATCAGCCGTGGTTTTTCCAATTTCTTGATACGATAAGGCACTTTGCTTTTCTTCTTTCCATTTTATTTCGGAGTAAATGATATTTAAAACCTCATCAGTGATATCTTCTCCACCATTTAAATTGTTGGATATACTGCTTATTGTCCAAATAATACCCCATGGAATTCACCACCATCCAAAAAGCATCGTTATAATTGTATATTTCAGATGGTATTTAAACTGGCTTTCATCTGCAGGAATAAAATAAATATCACTGGTACTTCTATTGGAAATCATCAAAGCAGACACACATATATAAAAATATCTGAATCTGGCACCTTGGTTTACCTGATTTATCAACTCATCATATGTCATATTATCTATACCAATTAGCTTTTTCCTAATGTTATCTATTTCAATATACTGTTTGTCGGGAGCAATTTTATAGGAACCTGAATAATGTTTTACCAATTCGACTGAAGAATCACGATGATATTTAATAAAATCCTCAAATTCCATAGAATTTTCCAATTCATTATCCATATATTCAATCAAGTCCTTTTTGTACACGACAAAGATACCCGATACCTTATCCCCAAGCCTTTGTTTAAACTTTGACCTTTTTAAAATCATGTAGGTGACTAAAAAAGTTATAGGGTTAAATTCTATCAAATAAAATAATGATCTTAATAAAACCTTATAAAACTTCGGTTTATTGCAATTTTTGTCAACAATCCGGAGATTTAAAAAATATTTACCGATAGTACATCCAAAAATAGACTCAGTCATAGTATAATAAACGCTAATTAAAACAGGAGTAAACAGCCATATTCCCTCAATAAATGCAGATATTATAAACGTTGAAATAATTAAAATCAAAAAGTCAATAAAAAATGCTATTGCTCTAGTCTCAATTATTTTAATACTGGTTTTGAACGCAAGATTTTGAACTTTCATTTAGTCGTATTTCCCTTCATATAAAATCATACATCTTCCTGGTAATGATAACTTACTTAACAGTTACGCCGAAGTGCATTATAGATGATCTAATATCTTCATTTCAAGCAACAAAAGACAATATAATTTTCCAATGGAATCCTTCGCAAATAATAAAACACTCGTTTTGAAAGAACAAAGCCATGAAGTGATTTTGTCAACCTTGATCGTTATCATGAGAAATTATAGTGTAGAATGCAACATAATTTCTTAGACATTGAAAAACTGTGTTTGATTTGATAGAATTGCATTCATATTATTTATTATAACATTAGAATCTGGATTTTTAAATATTCTTCACCATAAAAAATATACATAAAAATCAGTTCAAAAGATTTATAATGATCCTTCAGCATCATTATCCATTTATAGCATACCAAGTAAAAAAGTGATACAATTGATTGTAGATAATTTTGTTCAGGAAATTAAAACTTTGCTGAGAGAGCAAATAAAACGAAAGATTAATTTTATGGAGGTTTAATGAATTCTACAATTGGCTTGAAGCAAATCAAAGAAATAAAAGGGATAAATACTATTTCAGATGTTGAAAGAATTATGAATCATATCAATAATATGGGTAAACGCAAAAAAACTCTATTTTTTGAACTTAAATTTATAATTTTATTACACGGGACTTTAGAGTTTATGAGCTCATGGTAAACTCCTGAAATTGATTAAGTTTTTAAGGAGCATTCAAAAATGTATATAAAAAAGTTAAATATTTTATTTGCGACAATATTACTTATAGTTTTAGTAACTTCATGTACTCCGGAAAAAATAAGCATCCAAACAATAACTGTGTTTAATGAAGATATTCCAGTTTCATTTGATGTTGGTAGCAAAGGAGTCAATATAGAACACATAAATCTTAATGAATTAAAAAATAAACCTAACAAATCCCTTTGGGCTACATATGATTTTGCAGAAGGCAATAAGGATAAGATAAAAAGCTTCATTGATGATGGCCCTAAAGTTTTCATATATGGTTTAGGGCTAAATTCCCAAATTGTTTATAATCTCTTTAGAATAGAACAAGGGAAACAGCTCACTACATCAGGAGCAAAAGATAATTTAACTTCATATGGCTGTATGATTTATAAAAAAAGCGATAAATACTGGGTTAACGCATACTTATCCTATCAAAACAAAATTGATAACTATGTTATGTTTGATATAGATTATGACAGGTGATTTTGTGTATGGTGGTCTACTTTAGAAAATAACGCAAACAAGAATTACAGGTCGCATAAAGAACCTTTCCAGGATAATGGAAATTTGGAATCAAGCCGCCACACAATGCCTCAGAGACCCTATAATTCTTTTATAAAAACACTTGATTAACTAAGGAGGACAATAATGAGGAAAGTGATTATAATGGATGATGAGAATAGTCCAAAGATTGAATTACAGCTAGCATCATTTATTCAAGGGATAAAGCTTTATGTTGATGGCAAGGAAATAAAAAAATCAGCTGATCCGGGAAAACCATATTTGGTTAATATGAAGAATGGTGAAATGAAAAAGATATTTATCAAAGTGAAATTTTTTGATTATATACCTAGTGTTATAGTTGATGGTAAAGAGATTCTTATCGCACCAAAGTTACAGACATATCATTATATAATTGGCGGCATACCTATGCTTATTGTTTTCTTAGGTGGTGCTATTGGTGCAATGGTAGGATTTGCTGGCATGATGATAAATTATAAAATCTTCAGAAGCAAAATGAACGCGGCTTTAAAAATCCTGTCAGTTGCTGGAATTACTTTAGCTGTATATATTACATATCTCGGATTGGCTTTTCTTATTGGAAATATGCTTAGATAAAATTAAGAATATACCAAAAGAATGTTATGACAAACAGACGTTGGCATTATGGTCAAGGCTTAGGTGTTACATGTGCGATATTCTTTTTGATGTTAATGGTGATTATTTTTTTCGCTGCTTTATTTTTCATGATACTAAGTGCTATTTTGTAATTGTATGGGAATTTAGAAGCGAAGAGGCACAACTTCTAAAAAACATATGCTAACAGCAAAACTGCAGATAAAATCATATATGATAAATCAGGAAAGGTTCTTTATTGGCCGATGGGAGAACACGAATCAACTACAAACTGGTTTGAAATGGACGGTACGAAATACATCCAGTTTCGTGAGGGATTCTCAGAGGAACCATTTTTCCTAAGCTTCACTGACAATAAGCACAGTGAACCAATTGCAAATATCAAGTACAATCCGGCGGACAGCCGTGCCTTTAACGAAGTGATGACATTTTTACTGACAAGTAGCACGAGTGATAATCTTGACATATCAACGATATACTCTCTTATTAATGAAAACGGCTTTGAGTTTTTTGATATTCGAGGAACCTCAGGCGGTGAAGTCTTTTGCCCTGAATCCAAACTATATTAAATCAAATCCTATTATGCTCCCATTTCCAATTATGATACACAAAACCTCACCTGCGAATATAGTATTTATGCAAATGAAAAAGGAAGGAGCAAGTGCCGCAATAGGCCATATGTCAATATTGAAAAGGACATCAAGGTAGGTCCTAAAGTTTTCGAGGAATTGAGTCAAACCCTTGATTCCAGACATGGCATGAAACGAGCTGAAATTCCGCAAAAGTATATAGAGCTAGACGAGGCGGCACAGCCTGGCACCCCATTTTTGGCTATAATGAGCTGGAATTGTTCGCATACAGCAAAGACAAAATGGCATACAAACTTGACAATCTGGTATTGTTTGAAAGTAGAGTGTACATCCTAGAAGGGTCTGGCTATAATTATATAGACGGCTATCCTCTACCTGATGATATGAATCAGTACATACTATATTGAGGCCAGCTACCGATATCATAAAAATTCTTTAGGCTTTGATGAATATCAGGTAGAGTCCTTAACATCAATTAAGCGATTCTGGAGTTTGGTATTTATGACATATACATTTTTGGAGTTGTTCAGGGTTTCTAATAAGAAATCCTTGAAAATCCAGAACATTGGAGATACCATAGGTTATTTCCGCAAACAGTATTTGGTTAGCATTGCTAAATACACATACACTTGTGCTATTAACGGGGTAAGTCTGGATGTCGTAGTTGCCAAATTGGGGGTATGCTGGAGTAAGTCCCGAATTTCGTAGAAATTGAAGGTGGCAGTCCAGACGGTAGTTTGATAAACTATTGTTTGGGAAAAACAAAAACGAAAGGAGCTGCCACAATGAAATTATATCAGGTTGGATCAAAAAAGGGAAAGGAATTTAAAAAT
>NZ_DATCTU010000065.1 GCF_036567765.1 Pseudobacteroides sp. | reverse complement strand
AAGCCCATCCTCCATTGTTTTATTTATTTGTTTCTTCCCATCGTTTTTGTCACCTTCAGGCTTTCCTGCAAAAACAAATGAAACAAAAACCAATAGAAGAAGCAAAATTCCAAAAATCTTCTTTATCATATATTATTCTCCTATGAATAATTTTCTTTAACTAAATTTAATGAACGAACTAAAAATCTAACCTTATACCAAAGTATACTTCTCTTGGACTATTAAACATACCAGCAGTTAAATAGTTCATCCATTTGTACATTTCTACATATTTTGCACCATTTCTTTGTGCAGCAGCTTGTCCTTTTGCAGTACTCAAATAACCATCATCATATCCAGATCCTGTTTCAGCATATACGTTAATTTCATTCTTTGAATTGAGTAAGTTATAAATAGTTACATAGAAATTTGTAGAAACAGGTCCAATTTTTACAGTCTTATCAATGGTTAAATCAAATGTATAAGCCCATGGTGTTTTCGATGTACCATATGGTTCAATTGGAACGCCATGATGTTGTGCAGATCCTTCTGATGCACCATAATCAGATGTAGTAGGATCAATTCTTGTATATGAACGACCTGAATTAAATCTAAAGAGTAGATTCATACCTAACTGTGAAAGAATTGGTCCACCATCATTTTCACCAAATCTATAATCAATCCACATACTTCCAGAATGAGGATAGTTAAATAGCAATGGCATTAAGAATGTTGGCATCTGGAATTCACCACCATAAGTAGGTGCTTGCCAGATAAGATAGAATCTTGTACTATATCTTGTTGCTGAACCTGTACCTCTTGCATCACTATATGTATAAGATAGTTGAGCTGCTATTCTTTCAGTTCTTCTTAAGTTCACTTTCAACTCAATACCTTTTGTTGTTGAGAAGTCAGCATTTTCTAACATATAATATGATTGATGAGATGCTGTAGGTGCAGAAGGTTGGAATCCAGCTGTTACCTGATCTTTAATATCTTTGTAGTATGCAGAGATATCAACACCTAAGTTATCACCAATTTGTTGTTTGAAACCAACATCATATTGTGTTGTTTTTTCAGGTTTAATACCAAATCCGATAGGATCAGCATAAGCATTACCACCAGTAACAACACGGCTAACATAAGGTCTACCAAGATAAATATCTCTTAATTTTGATTGTTGAACAAATCTACCCCAGGCTGCATAAAATACAGTCTTATCTGTTAAAGCAAAAGAAAAACCTATTCTTGGGCTGATTGTGTTAGATGTTTCAGTCTTCTTGAACTGATCATCTCTAATTAAACCATCACTTGTGAATTTGACATTGGTTTTATCAACAAGATCCCAACCATCACTATCAATATAATCATATCTTAAACCAATATTCAATACTATATCAGAAAATTCAATCTTATCCTGAATATATGCAGCAGCAAATACTGGATGCTTTGCGCCATCAACACCTTCATCTAAGTTATTTCCAAAGAAATCATATCCATAGTAACTTGGTCTTTGTGATACAGCTATCATACCCCATGTATCATCAGGGTTACTTCTTACTTGGTTCAAAGTACCATTAGACCATGCATAGCTTCTAAATGTATATCTTGAATATTCACCACCAAGTTTTATTTCGTGTGTTACACCAATTTGGTGAGTGAAATCAAAAGTAGCACCTATATAGCTTTGCTTAACCTTTGAAAAGTTTCCTGGTCTTGTACCATATCTGTTAAATGTCCAATCCCATATCGCATAAACATTAGGATCCGTCCATGTTACACCAAGACTTCTCATAGTATAACCATATTTTGCTGCAGCAATAGAATCTCCATAAGCTGGCCAATCAAATTTATAATCTTTATCATAAGTATGCTGATAGCGATTGTAAAGATTAAAATTAATATTATAAAAAGTAGTAGATGTTAAGAAATGTGTTAACTTAATATTGCCAGTTTGTTCATAACCTTCAGTTTTAGTAATTCTATCACCATTGAAAAGATTTCCAACAAAATATCCATTATTAAAGTTAATATAACGATGAGTACCACCAATTCTTACTTGGAATGGTTTTAAATCAAGGAGAACGTTACCGTTAATTCTAAATTGATAATCAAAATCATTTTTACCGGCTATTCTTGCAGGCCAGTAAATATCTAATGTATCATGCCCACCTTGAGAATTAACATTATTATCTACAACTCCTTTTATGTTCAATTCTGGATACCAGTTAGGACTTGTAACACTTGATAAGTATTGACCAGCGAGGAAGAATCTATATTTGTTATCACCAGGGATAACTGGTCCACTTACTTGAGCGGAATAATCATTTCTTCCATAAGAATAAGTTTTCAATACTTCTTTTCCTGGTTTTGCCCAGGAGTCAGTTCTAAGTTCTACACCAACTTTGTAGTTTGAGGTACCAGTTTTCATAGTGGTTTTAATAATTCCAGAGTTCGCACCACCATACTCTGCAGAATAACCACCAGCTAATACCTGCACTTCCTCAACAGCATTAGCAATTACATAAGTACCTTCACCACCACCAAGTTTATTTGTAGTTTGTACTCCATCAACATAATACGCTACTTCATCTGGTCTACCACCTCTAATTACAATACCACTTGCATTAGCAGCATTAGAATAAACTATACCAGTTGATAAAAGAGCTAAATCTGCTACGCTTCTCAAAGGCAAATTTTTAATTTCTTCTGAAGTAATGCTTGATACTGAGCTAGTGGTATTTTTTTGTACTATTGGTCTATCAGCAGTAATTTCTATTGCTTCAACTTGTATTGCCTGCTCAGATAATTTAACATCAAGCGTTGTAGTTTGATCTGAAAATACACGTACATTTTTAATTGTTGTAGATGTATAACCTTGCCGGCCGGGATGTGGGTGCGGATCAGGGCGTTGTAGCCTTCAAGCTGGCGAACCGTGCCATTGTAAGCCGCGATCAGGCCTTCCAGCATTTCGGGAACGACGTGCTTGGGGTCGTTCAAAATCTTCTTGGGGTTACGCATGGGTTTCTCCTCGAAGGAACTCGCAAGCAGCATCCAACGATACAGGAGAGGGGACTATCCAGCCTGGCGGGTAGCCGGATCGTCCGGGGGGGGTCCTGCATCTAGTCCAAGCATAATCGCCCATCCCGGAAAATGCCAAGCGCAACCGTCCCGTTTCTGCCTGAGGATCATCCAAGCCAGGAGGAAATGTTGAATTTTGAATGTTTAATTTTTAATTAAGAATAAGGTATTTTTGTCTTTCATTCAAAATTCAAAATTAAGAATTCAACATTGTTTCCGGCGGCTGGTCAACCATCCGGTTTTGGACTATGATTGGACAGAAAATCCGTGC
>NZ_DATCTU010000064.1 GCF_036567765.1 Pseudobacteroides sp. | reverse complement strand
ATGTAAATTCATTACTGGTATAGCTTGCACCCATAAGAAAATAATGGGTAGTGCAAGAGAAAAAGAGAGTAGCCTCTTAAGGCTGAACACTATAAAATTTAAAAACTTAATACGATTAATCTACTTTATACAACTGCAGAGCTGCTTCAAATTCTTGTTTCCAATTAAATCGTTATCGCCCACATTCTGGAGGAGGCTTCTTAGGAGCCAAGTCCTGTTGCAGTTGTGAAAAAGAGTTCCAAAGTCCACCTGCAATAAGTCTTACTGTTTTTAAGAAGTCATTCTTTGTTCCAACAAGCATATGCATTAGCTTTGGCTAATAGAAAATATTCCGATGGATAAAGGAATAATGAAGAAATTTCTCAAAGCTGGATTTATATATGAAAAAGAACTTTTCCCAACCGAAACTGGTACACCGCAAGGGGGAGCAATTTCAAGTATATATGCAAATATGACACTAGACGGAATGGAAAAACTTATTCAAAATAAATACCACAGAAATTCTAAAGGAAAAATTGAAAATCACTACAGGGCAAAAACAAAGGTTAACCTTGTAAGATATGCTGATGATTTTATTATTACTGCAAACTCAAAAGAAACTGCAGAAGAATTAAAGTCAACTATCAGCCAATTTCTGCAATCAAGGGGTCTGAAACTTTCAGAAGAAAAGACATTAATTACTCATATAAATGATGGGTTCGACTTCCTCGGATGGACATTCCGAAAATTCAAAGGCAAACTAATAATCAAACCTTCGAAGGAATCTATAAAAAGTTTAATACGGAAATTTTCAACAATCATTCTTAAGAAAATGAAAGCAGAAAAACAATCAGAGTTAATACGTAGACTAAATCAGATAATAAGAGGTTGGACAAATTATCATAAACACACTGTTGCTAGTAATGCCTTTTCATACATTAACAACACCCTTTATATCCTACTGCAACAATGGGCAAAACACAGACATCCAAATAAATCCCCATGGTGGAGGCTTAATAAATACTGGCACGAAAAGAACGGCAAAAGATGGCTTTTTATGGACGAAAAATACTCTCACGTACGGTTCTTAGACGAGGAAAAGGGAGCAATCCCTTTTCTTTAGTCGATTATTGTAGCAATGAGTATCAATCTTTACTCCGAAAAAACAATATTTTGTGTAGCATGAGTCGTAAAGGAAATTGTTTTGATAATACGTGTGCAGAAACATTTTTTAGTACTATTAAGTGTGAAATGCTATATAACAATAAATACACTACTCGTGAAGCTGCAAGGCGAGATATACTCTGGTATATAGAAGTCTTCTACAACAGAAAAAGAAGGCACCAGGCATTAAATTATCTAACACCATATGAGTTTAAGCAAAGATACTTTAAGGGCCTTGTGGCTTGATTTAGAGTTTTACATCTCAGTGTTTTAAAAATTGAAGCAATTATGCGTATCTGCAAGAAAACCTAACTTTGGAGTGTCCAGATTATCGGGAAAAGCTCATCATGTTCAAACACAGCATATTTATACACAATACAATAATTTCCGTGCAAAATAAAACAAAAAATCACTATTTTATGTAAAGAAGGGGCTTCTACAAAACTAGATCAGTTTTGTAGAAGCCCCTTCAAATATTAACATTACTCATGGCATATACAATTAAATTACTTTAGTCCCTATTAATTCTCGCCGGCATTGACCTTTTCTACCTTTACTCCGTACCATGAAGGTGCGATGGTAAAATCCTTCGTCAACCCGGTGGAATTTAGCATTCCGGACCCTAAAAGCTTATAAAAAACGCTTTCACCTGCGGAATAGATACTTGTGACAAGCCAAACATTACCGCTGCCCTTTATAAACTGACTGAAGTCCGAGCCGCTTGTTCCATTGGGTTTAAATGCTTCATAGCCGCTGTAGCCTTTAAATCCAGGTTCCAAATACAAATAATGCTTTCTGTCAGGAAAATAATAACAGAAAGTTCCAAATGTGTGCTCATCGGTATGTACGAAAATATCATCATTTTTTATATTTTCCTGCATATATGCTTTGACCTCGTACATAGGACCATTAAAGCGTTTTGTATAAATTTCCATAATCTGAGGAACGGATAATGCAGCTATCACAATGCATACGCCTATTATAATCGGTTTTTTATTAAAAAGAGAAATGCCGTAAGCCGCAGCCACAAGGAATATTCCAGTGACCGGCACAATGTATCTTTCAACAAGCACAGGCCTTATTATGAGCGAAGCCACAACACCTGCCACAAGTGTTAAAATAAATACTGCAACACCTAAAGCCGCCATTCTACCTTCCTTATATCTCTTTACTCCTGCCCGGATAAAACCCCAAATAATTATTGCCTGAAACAAAAAGGCCAATATATGAGCGAAGGTTACCAGCGGAAAAAACTTATTCCCATAAGGAAAAATTAGTGTGTATCTTATAGTTTCCAAAGTAATGGGTTGTATCCAAAAATCCTTCGAAACCTTTGACACCTGCTGCGTCAGGAAATAAATCCACGGTGTATATGATACAACTGCGATAAGAGCTGTAACCAGAAATGGCTTAACTACATTTCTTTTCTTTATAAGTATTGCCATGAATATAATTACATTGATAATTGACACTCCCAAAAGTGCATAATAATGCATATAAGCCGCAAAGACAGTGCAAACTCCAAACCTTATCCAATCATTCCGCTGATTTTGACTCACTGCAATATATCCATATAATCCTGATGCTGCTACAAAAAATGCAGCCCATGTGTACATCCTGGTTTCCTGTGCCATAGATAGATTGATAGGAAGAATCATTACAAGGAAAGAAAAAACAAGTCCCGTTTTTACCCCAAATATCCGTCTTACCGGACCTGCTCCAATACCTGCTAACGCCAGCACTCCTAAAACTGAGAAAAACCTTAATCCAAACTCCCCGCTTCCAAAAATCAAGGTAAAAATCTTTAAGAAAATAAAATATAAAGGTGGATGGCTGTCACTTCCTGCTATAGACCAAATTTCCGGAATTGAATGATTGATTATAGCAGCCGAATATGACTCATCATACCATAAAGACTCATGGGTTATACCAATAACAAGAAATATTAGCCCTGCTAAAAAGATACCTACCCATGTTATAACTTCCAGTTTACCAACAGTTTCTCTCTCCTTTTCCATCATCTTGCACCTCCCGTAATATAATATTATTCTATCTTTCTCTACCTCCATATTAATACTTGGACTTCTTTATTTTCAAGAGATTATTTTGCACAATTGAAACATGACATAGTTTTACACCTTCATAAAATTATGGTGTGTACACATCATAAGATTTTGATTTGTTTTATGGAGGAGGGTACAGTTATGAAAATTAAAAAACGCTATTTTATCTATTTTTATGCAGCATTATTGCTACGTTTTTGTACAGGCTTGCGTAATGTATGCTGCCACACCATCGGCAATTATTTCTGTGGACTTTAATAATGATGGGTCAGTAAACATGGGTGACGTAGTTTTTATAGGAAAATATTTTGGAAGAATAGTAGAAAAACCGACACCAACACAGATGCCAACTCCAACCAGCAATGATACTTCATTGATAGACACGGGTGATTTTGTTATAAATACTGCTACAGGAACAATTGTAAAATATAAAGGAAGCGGCGGAAATGTAACAGTACCGAAAGGGGTAAACCGGGTAAACCAATCTAAAGTAACAAGTATTGGAAGCAATGCATTCTATTATTGCAAATTAACAAGCATATCCATACCTGATGGTGTGGCCGTCATAAATGACGGTACATTTTCCGGTTGCAAATCCCTTGCAACTATAACCATACCAAACAGAGTATCGAGGATAGGTATGCCAGCATTCAACGACTGCACCAAACTAAGTAATGCTTATTTCGTGGGTCATCAGCCGGATTTTGGCAGCTATGCTTTTTCCAACACAAAACTTGGTTTCAAGATTGTAATTTTGCCCACTTCACAAGGCTTTGGCAAGCCAGATCCATACAAAAATGAATCTTCCGGGGTTTGGTTTCTCAATTGTTCAGAAAGCTATGATGTTGTTATAGCTGATAGCATTTATACTTTTGATGCGACTACAGGAACAATTTTGATGTACAATGGGTAGGGTGGAGATTTAGTGATACCAAGTACGATAGATGGAGTAAAAGTGACAGCTATAGGTGATATGGCATTCGGTGGTACTGGTTATAGTATAAAGAGTGCAACAATACCTGACGGTGTCACCAGCTTGGGAAATTGTGCTTTCCATGAATGTGCAATTACAGATATAACAATGCCGGCTAGCGTTACCAGCATGGGGCCTGCTGTATTTATGGAATGCCCATTAAAAAATGTTACTTTTCTAGGAGATCAACCCTCATTTGAGCAGTTTATTCCTTTCTGGGAGATTTATAACGAGAGTTTCAAAATTACAGTTATGCCAAATGCAAAGGGTTTTGGTAAGCCCGAGCCATACAATAACGAAACATCCTGGAATTGGACCCTTCCGGTCCCGATGGTATGTAACATAACACTAAGGGTATCCGTGTATTAACAGACATAAAATAAATAACCTCCTTTTCTATCAAAATTGTGCGGCTTACATGGAATTGCGGGTACTTAAAGCCCTCTCCAAGTATCCGCAACTATAAAAGATATGTTTTATAATTTTTCATCTATATTAATACTTCAAGTTGAATTTGCTCCACATAATTTGAAAATAATGCTATAATTATATTATTAATAAGTTGTATAAAGGGGGATTACATTAATGAAGAAAAAGGCCTTAAGTATAATACTTGCATCTACACTAATAGCAGGCACTGTATCCATACCTTCCGTTTCAGTGAATGCTGCAAACCTCAATATTAATGTGAGCATAGACACAGCATTAGACAAAACTCCCATAAGCCAATATATTTACGGCGGAAACTGGGACTTCAACGATGCGACTATAACAGCCAAAAGACTTGGAGGAAATAGGATGACAGGCTACAACTGGGAAAACAACTTTTCCAGTGCCGGAAGCGATTGGCAGCATTCAAGTGATACATTTCTATTAAGTAACGAAAATGTACCCAAGGAGCAATGGACCCAGCCAGCATCTGTCATAACTACATTCCATGACCGGAATCAGACAAAAAATATTCCGTACTCACTTGTTACTCTACAAGCTGCAGGGTATGTATCAGCTGATTCAAACGGAACAGTTTCTGAAGCTGAGGCAGCTCCATCAGAACGCTGGAAGGAAGTAAAATTTAGCAAAGGCTCCGCCCTCTCCCTCACTCCTGATACAAAAGACAATAACGTATATATGGACGAGCTTGTCAATTTCCTTACTAATAAATATGGGAGTGCGGCAACCTCAACAGGTATTAGAGCATACGCAATAGACAACGAGCCTGCGTTATGGCCTCATACCCATGCAAGGATCCACTCAAACCAGCCAACCTGTTCGGAAATCCTAAATAAAAACGTTGAGCTTTCCAAGGTAGTAAAAAAGCTGGACCCGGCCAGTGAAGTTTATGGACCTGTCCTTTATGGCTTTGCAGCCTATAATGATTTTCAGACAGCACCCGATTGGGCTTCAGTTAAAGGCAACTACAGATGGTTTTTGGACTATTACCTTGATAATATGAAAAAAAGTTCCGATTCAGAAGGCAAAAGATTATTGGACGTTCTTGATCTACACTGGTATCCTGAAGCTCAGGGCGGCGGAACAAGAATAACAACCAGCGATACAGCCAATATTGATTGCAATAAGGCCCGTCTTCAGGCACCTCGCACACTTTGGGACAGTACATATAAGGAAGACAGCTGGATCGCTCAGTGGTTCAGTCAGTTCCTGCCGCTCCTCCCAAATATAAAAGGCTCAATAGACAAGTACTACCCTGGCACCAAGCTTGCATTTACTGAGTATTCCTATGGTGCAGATAATCATATAACAGGTGGAATTGCACAAGCTGATGTATTGGGCATTTTCGGAAAATACGGCGTGTATGCTGCAAACATTTGGGGCGGCGGATCATATACCGCTTCTGCTTTTAATCTCTACCGCAACTTTGACGGTAAAGGCTCCAAATATGGCGATACAAACGTTAAGTGCGATACATCGGATATTGCCAACAGCTCTATTTATGCATCCATAACAAGCAGCAGTGACAACAAGCTTCACATTATGGTGATGAACAAGAGCTATGACAGCCCTGCAAATTTTAACTTTACCATAAATAGCAAATCAAGTTACAAAACTGGAAGTGTATGGGGCTTTGACTCCAGCAGTTCAACCATCACACAGCGTGCGGGTATCACATCAATCTCAGGCAACAAATTTACCTATACCCTTCCTGCCCTGTCAGCTTACCATATTGTTCTTGAAGGTTCACCCACGGCTCCTACCGTATCCATGTCCGGATATATAAGCCCTGACGTTTTATCTTCAAATACTTCAATAAAAGCAGGGTTCAAGGTGGAAATCCCCGGCACAACCTTTGGCACTGCCACCGATAATAATGGTTATTTTAAAATTGATAATGTACCTGTAAAAACATCAACTTATAGCATTCAGATATCAAAGTCAGGCTTCTTGGCTAGAACAATAACCAATATTTCCGGCAGTACAAGCAGTCAGATTAGTACAACGGAAGCTCCTCTGGAAATATGGACCGGTGATATCCCTATAAACGGTAAGGCAGACGGTGCAATAAATATGTCCGACATTGTAGAGCTTGCCAAGTGTTTCAACTCCACAAAAGGAACCGCTGTATTTAATTCAAATTGTGATTTCAACCTTGATGATGCCATTAACATGTCTGACGTCGTAAGTATAGCAAAGCATTTTAACGCTACATCTTCAAGTTACGACGGAGTTTAATCAAAATATACAAATGACATTGTTCTTAAGGGTGTGGCCTGCACTTGGCCATACCCTTTAATTTGCTTCAAAGCCTGCTTTATGTGAACTGGTATGATTATTTTTAGTACTAGTTAAATATGGAATGTGTTGATATACTGATATTGCAGCAGCTGCAAAACATATTATAACAGTTTAATAAGGGGGAATTGATTATGAAGAAAAAAAGCATTTTTAAAATCGTCTCAATTATTGTTGTAATAGCAATTTTTTCACCCTTAAGCTTTGCAGCGAGTACATCATTTGATGACTTATTGTCATCCGCTAGTGATTATTTCAGTGCTGATTTTTTCTCGGTATCTGACGGCTATAAACTTGACCTCGGCATGAAAGACCAGATTCTTAAAACAATAATAAGCAACATGAATAACATCATTATGGCCTCCTGAAAGTGGTAAATGATAGATCCCAAAACTTATTTTTTATTACTTTTTAAAATCGTCCATTTCTATGATAAAAAGTGCTAATAATCTTGCATTTTGGCGGATGAACAAAATCACTTTCGACATACAAATGTCATAGATATTTATCACTTTTTTATGTTAATGAAGAAGTTTTTCAATTATTATTTACATATCTTGAATTTATTTCTTTTTTTGTATATACTGGTTAGAGTGTTAACAAACTACTAATAATTAACATTATAAGTAGTTTGCACGAATGATAAAATCATTCGAAATACAAATATAAGAAACAAAGGGGAGAGGTTAAACTTATGAAAAGAAAAACATTTAAAAAATCTTTAGCAGTTATATTAAGTCTTATTCTGACAATATCAGTAGTTGTGCAGAATGTTTCTTTGGTTTATGGGGAGGAAATTGTAGAGCCTTTTGAAATTATAACAAATGCTCCAGGTAATTTCGAAAAAGAAACCTTTGAAATCAAGAATTTATATCGTGTAACTTCAGTTAGAAATATAAAAGATACAAACAATGAAACAAAAATAACTTTTAACAGTATCGGCAATAAAGTTACAATAGAGGTTCAAGGACAAAATGTTGATCATATAAGCTCTGGACCTAATGCTGGAAAGTACAAATATGCCCTTGAGGTTAAATACACTCTAAATATAGCACCTAAACTGGAAATCAATAATATTGATGGCAAACGCTACAATGCTGATAACTCTGATCCAAATAAAGGTGGGTACATCGAGATTAATGGTACTATAACAGATCCAAATACTGACGAAAAAATATCACTTTATTATTTGGTTGATGAGTATTCATCCAATGAAGCTATATCAACAAATTCTCCATCAAACAATGCTACTCCAAGTATTTCATCAACACCTACGAATACTACATCAACATCTACACCTACTATTTCTGCATCTGGTACTCCTACTGTTTCTTCTACACCTGTACCTACTCCTAAGCCATTAAATTTCCAAGCTACAAAAGGATCAAGCCAGGGAAAACCATTTACAATAACATCTAATGGCTCTTCTGTCCAATTTACTTGTTATATTCCTATACATTCTTATTCAGATGGACTACATAAAATTAATATATGGGCAGAGGATGAAGTTCACAAAAAACCTGAAAATCCAATGAGAGTACTAACATTTATTAACGATAAAGATAACCCTAAAGAACCTATTATTCAAGGTTCTCCCGAAAAAGAATATACTCAATCTGTTAAAGTTAAAATTTCTCCACCATCTCCATCATCAGCAATTCCGGAAAATCTGACTATATTTTATTGCTTAAAAAACGAAAATGTATGCAAAAAATATACCTATGGAGATGAAGGTTTTTCAGTAAAAGAAAATCAAACAGTAATAGCAGCTTGTTATGACGAATTTGGGAAAAAAAGCGATATCTATGAATATCAAATAAAAAATATAGACACTGAATCACCTTTAAAACCAAGTATTAAATTTACAAGTGAAACCAGTGTTACAGATAAAATTACTTTTATTATTAACCATGGTATAGATAAAGTAAAAGATTTAGATACCGATAAGGAAATAAATGGGCCAATCAAAAAATCACAATATAGCTATGATGAAGGAAAAACATGGAAGGATTATAATGACACAAGCTCAAAAGAATATGCCGTGATATTAAACACAGAAAAATCCGGAACATTTAAAATTTGGGCAAAAACTATAGACCAGGCCGGAAATGCATCAGAAATATACAAATCGGAGGACGTAACTATAAAACCACCAGTTGCTGTTACTTCTCCGTCACCAACAGGTACGCAAGGTACAATTATTACAGTACCTGCTAATGTTGTTCCTGCGGCACTTGTATCCACATCTACACCGACACCAACAAATACGCCTGTACAACCTACCCCAACACCAAGCCCAATACCGGTTCCGGCTGATTTAGGGATATTTCTTACATCAGCTAAAACCGCATATGAGGAAAACAGCACAGTAGCCTTCTCAGTCTACTATACCAATAAACTGGACACTCCAGCTGACAAGGTAGTTGTCAAAGCTCAAATACCGGAGAAAGCAACAGTAATGGATGCAGCAAAAGGAACAGTAACCGGAAACACTATTTCATGGGATCTCGGAACACTTAAGGCAAAATCAACTGGCGAGATAATATTTAAAATAAAACTCGGAGCTGCTGATTTATCAGAAGTTAAAATGTCGGCTAAAGCCAGCATTTCTTCTGCCAACCAGATGAAAAATGCAGATGATGACGAATCAACCTTCAACTTTATAGGCTTCTCCAAAAAGATTGAAGGAAAACCTCATATGAAATTCATTAACGGTTATGAGACCAAAGAATTCAAGCCAGAAAACATGGTAACAAGGGCTGAAGTTGCAAAAATACTGGTTACTGCGTTGTCACTTGGAAAAGGAACTGATACAGGCAAGAAATTCAAGGATGTTGATAAAAAGCATTGGGCATACGATTACATAATTGCTGCAGTAAATAACGGCCTATTCAGTGGTTATGAGGACGGCACTTTCCTACCCAACAAAGCTATTACAAGGGCAGAGCTTGCAACAGCACTTGCAAAGTACCTGAAGCTCAAAAACATAGAACCTGTCAAATACAATTTTAATGATATCAGCAAGCATTGGGCAAAGAACTATATAGAAGAAATATTCCGATCCAAACTTATTGCAGGCTACAGCGATGGAAGCTTTAAGCCTGATGCTCAGATTAAACGCTGTGAATGTGTAACAATTATTGACAGGCTTTTAAATCGCGGACCGATAAAGGATGCCGACTGTGGATTCATTGATGTATCGAAGACTCACTGGGCGTACGGTTATATCGCTGAGGCAAGTATTGATCATAGCTATACAAGAAACACCGATGGCAGTGAAACAAAGAAAAACAAGTAAAACAGATAAAAAGAAATAAAAAATCTAACCCAAGTTTATTCATTATTTAATGGAGGCTCTAAAAAGCCTCCATTTTTACATTATTCCGCTTCAATTTTGCCACAGTTTTGCGGAGATTTTTTCACTTAGCCTATAGTATTATGAGAACTGATTTATCCTTTGTTTTACCTTTTATAAGCTGGGGGTTAGATAGGTGAAAAATATCAGAAAAAAACTCGTTATATTTACACTTGTTTCAATTGTGATCATCATTGCTTGTACACCGTTCCTTTTTCTCTTTACTCCATCCAAAATATGTGACTATTTCTACAGAGAGCTGACCTATAAGCATGTAGCCAGCACCCTAGACAATAATTCAAGGGATAACCTAGAAACTTTTAACAATCTATTCAAATACGTGAAAGAAAATCAAAATACTGATCCTTCCTATAAAGTGCTAGACAGCACTGCTTACAATAACCTCCTTCTCAAAGTGTGCTGGTGCGATCAACAAGCATTTACTTTGGCTACCCTTCTTAACAAAAGCGGCATAAACAGTCGGTATAGAGATGTACAAAACCACACAACACTTGAGGTGTATATAAATAGCGAATGGAAGTTGGCAGACCCCTTTTATGGTCAGCTTTTCTATAGAAAAAGTGACGGTCAGCTTGCAACAATTAATGATGTTGTCAATAATCATGGTGAAAACCTCACTGCCAACAAATTCAAAATTGATAAACCCTTTTTAGAAGAAACCGAAAATATTCTTCCTTCAAACCTTTACTTGCCTTCGGAAGTGAGATGGCCAAACGGGATTGGACCTGAGTTTTCAAAAGTGTTTAAAGAATCAATTATCCGGAACTTAATTGCAAATATAGCTGACTTTTCATATGATTTGCTTGGTGCAAAATATGCCTTCTGGTTTCAGGATAAATATCTGATGAAGACTCAAATAGCCGATATCGGACCTGAAATAATTATTGACTATGATAATTCATTTTCAAGGAATGACCAATCCTACAGGCTGTATTATAATGCTCGCAATTACCATCTCTATGGCCGCAATGATAAAGCTCAGACATACTTCGACAGGCTTATATCCCTATACCCTGAAAGTTTCTGGGCTAAAAGAGCAGCTTCCACCGAAAAAATAGAGGGACCCGTTACTTTTAGCTTTAAAAAAATCATTACTTTCAATAAAATTTTCAACATATCACTTCTCCATTAACTTCCACTTTGATCAATAGAAAGTATTATTTGTTTTTCGAAATTGTTATGAGAAATTAGCGACAAAAAAATGAAGGCTATTCGAATTTTTATATGAGATGTAGTTGGATATTATTCTACACATATATATACAATTGCATTTTTAAGTTTTTTCGCTAACCCACCAAAATTTTTTATTTATAGGCCTTACAGCTTATATTATGTTACTCAATACTTTGGTACAGAGAGTTATTTACTTGAAATACACTATATGACAAAAGGGGGTATCGAAATCATTCGTCAAATGCCAGGGGGTGAGCCAAGAATTATTTTTGTCTAAATCATTTTTGATTTTTTATTTTATTGTTTATTTGAAAAGAGGAGGAAAATTATGAAAAAATACAAAGTTTGTTTAAGCAAATTTCTTGCTGTTACGTTTGTTGCGTCTATAGTTACATTTGGAGGATCTACAGCCAATGCTGAAATAGCTCCAGGTATAACAGTACCTTCATTCTCACAGTTACAGGCAAATGCCAAATTCCCAGATCCATTCAAGATGATGGATGGCACACGTATGACCAGCACAAGTCAGTGGGAAAAACGCCGCGAAGAAATCAAAGCGTTGGCACAAACATTCGAATATGGTGTAATTCCTGGAAAACCTCAAAGTGTTAAAGGTTCGGTCAGCGACAGCACAATAACTGTCTCAGTTACTGACAACAATAAAACCGTATCGTTTACAGCTAAAGTTACATACCCTACCACTGGTAAAGCACCATATCCCGCAATGATAGGATGTGGAGCCAATACACTTAATACCCAGGAGATACTTAAATTAGGGGTAGCTTGTATTGATCTTGATACTGAAAGTATCGGCAGCCAGACTAATAATGTAAGAGGAAAAGGTAAGTTTTTTGACTTATACGGAAGCAACCACAGTTGTGGATCAATTGGTGCATGGATATGGGGTACAAGCCGTTTGATTGATGCTCTTGAGACCACTCCTGAAGCAAAAATCGACCCGAAACATCTCGGTGTAACAGGTGGCTCACGTAATGGTAAAGGAGCACTTGGAATTGGTGCCTTTGAAGAAAGAATTGCCCTTACAATACCTCAGGAATCAGGCTGCGGCGGAGCTGGTAATTACCGCTTTGCAGAGGCCGTAGGTTCATCTGTACAGCGTATACAATCGTTAGTTGGAGAACAAGCTTGGTTTTCCAAAGCATTAGATCAATTCTCATATGCTGTTAATAAGCTTCCTTATGACCACCATCAGATTTTGGCATTATGTGCACCTCGCGGACTATTGTTAATTGAGAATCCGGATTATGTATGGCTTCACAACGAAGGTGCCTGGGCAAACGGAAAGGTTACAGAAATAATATATGATGCTTTGGGCATATCTGATAGATTTGGCTATTCGTCAGTTGGTAACCATATGCACTGTTCATTACCGGCCTCACAGTTTGGTGATGTAAATGCCTTCATTAAAAAATTCCTTTTAGAAGACAAAACTGCCGTTACTGATTTCTTCAAATCAGATAAAAACTATACTTTAGATAAAGCAAAATGGATTGATTGGACAGTACCTACTTTGATAAATGCTACCCCAACACCAACTCAACCATCATATACTCCAACACCGACTAGACCATCATATACTTCAACACCGACTAAAACCGCAAACCCTGAAGATATAAATAAAGACGGTGTTATAAATATGGCGGATGTTATATTGATTGCTTCCTGCTTCGGCAGTCTCGCTGGAGACGGCAAGTACAATGCAAGCAGCGACTTGGACAGCAACGGAGCAATAAATATGGCAGACGCAATTCTTGTGGCAACTAAGTTCGGCAAGACTTTTTAAATAG
Organism: Pseudobacteroides sp.; assembly: GCF_036567765.1. NCBI lineage: Bacteria > Bacillati > Bacillota > Clostridia > Eubacteriales > Oscillospiraceae > Pseudobacteroides > Pseudobacteroides sp. The sequence continues at coordinate 11,547 of NZ_DATCTU010000064.1, read as the reverse complement.
ACTTAACTATATATTGAGATAAAACAAGATTACATATAAGGATGCTTTATAGTTTCAGCTATAGAGCATCCTTTTTAATGTTGAAAGCTTTAGATGATCACTATTATAAACAAATAAATACATTAAATAACAATCAAAAACACTTAACTGCATAATTTTGTGTTATATAATTAAATTGTAATTTTTGTTTTACAAATAGCTTTACAGTATTATATATTCTATTTTATAACTTGGGAGGGGTTTGAATGTTTAAAATTTCAAAAAAGATTTTATGCTTGTCTCTAAGCCTTGCCATATCTATACCTGCTGTTTCAACTAATGCATGTGGAACTGCGGTCTATAGCTACAAAAATGCTTTCATGGATTTATACGATAAGATTAAAGCACCAGCCAGCGGTTATTTCAGCCCTGAAGGTATCCCCTACTACTCCCCTGAAACATTTATAATAGAAGATGTTGATTATGGACATGAGACCACAAGCACCGTATTGGCAAACTTCTTGCAGCTGGAAGCGGCTAACAGCTATTTAAAAGGTGATTGGTCAGGATATATGAAGGCATGGGATATTGTTGAAGAATATGCTATACCAAAAGATTCGGAACAGCCAGGTTTTGCAGCTGATTATGATCCGAATTACAGCTCCATATACTATCCTGATGGCAATCTTTTAGATTATCCCCAGCAAATAGACTTATCTGTCAGTGCAGGTACAAACCCGTTGGCTAAAGACCTTTATACAGCTTATGGAAAAAGGACATTATTTGGAATACACAGCCTCTTGGATATTGACAACTGGCATAGATATGGCAATATGGGCGATGGTAAAAGCAGAGCTTCCAAAATAAACATAACCGGCAGAGGACCAGGTGAAACCATCTGGCAAAGGCTTATGATTCCGGCGTGGGAGTCATTTACCGATAAGCCTCCCTTTTCATCCCTCATATACAAAACATCCATTTTTCCAAAACCATGGGCCTATACCACCTCTTCATCCGGTGATACAAATATTATAAAATCCGCATACTATGCCAATAAATGGGCTTCTATTCAAAACAAGTCCTCCGATATCAATAGCTATATAAGTAGAGCTGTAAAGCTCGGTGATTACCTTAGATATTCCATGCTGGACAAATATATGAAGCCAATAGGTTGCAGTTCAGTAAACGTTAAGAGTGATGGAATAAGTGCTTTTCATTATCTCATTTCTTCAGGATATTCCTGGGGCTCTAATATCGATCCTAACGGTGTCGCATGGCTTAAAGGCAGCCACATAATTCACCAAATGAATCAAAACCCTATGGCTGCTTATGCTTTGACCTCAACCGATATGAAGCCTAAATCTTCCGGCAGCTCGATGGATTGGCAAAAAAGCATGGATAGGCAATTAGAGTTTCTGCAGTGGCTTCAATCTGCTGAAGGAGCTATAGCCAGCGGCTGTACAAATTCATGGGGATATAATTATCAGACACCCCCAATAGACTCGCCCAAGTTCTATAACATGGCATATGACAGTAGTCCGGGGGCTTTTGATCCATCAAGCAACAGCAGCTTCTTGTCTCAATGCAAGTCAATGGCAAACCTTGTGGAGTATTACTATGAAACTGGGGATGCACGGGCTCAGGATATACTTCGAAGGTGGGTTGAGTGGGTAAAACCTAATGTAAAAGTAGCAGGCATTGGAGAGTTTGAAATTCCTTGTGATATTGCATGGGAAGGTCAGCCTGACAACTGGACCGGTACCTACACCGGCAACCCCGATCTTCATGCCACAATTATATCTTACAGCAGGGACCTAGAATCTGCGGCAATGCTTTCGAGAATTCTCCTCACCTATTCCTTTTCAACTAAAAAACATTCCACTTATGACCTCGAAGCATTCGATATCGGTAGTCAATTGCTGGATTCCATAATATTAGGCAATCAGGATGAGATAGGTTATACTAACGAAGAGCAAAGAGGTGACTACTCAAGGGTTTTCGATACTGAGGTTTATATACCCAAGGGATGGGAATCTACAAGCGGTCAGGGTGCAAAGCTCAAAAACGGCTGCAAGTATATTGACACCAGACCGGCATTAAGAAATGATAGCAACTGGACAAATGTAGAATCCTCCTATAAAGCGGGCGTGGGTCCTGTATTCAAGTATCACCGCTTTTCAGCTCAGTGCGAAATAGCTATGGCATTATTTGCAACCTACATTGAGAAAAATGATATTATTACCCCAACCCCTACCAATAAGCCTACACCTGTTTACACTTCCACATTACCAACATGTATTTTACCTCATAGCGGAGATACAAATAATGATGGTGTTGTTAATATGGCTGATGTAGTTATATTGGCAAGATGCTTTAACCTTACTATAGGTGAAGAAGGATTTTTACCAAATTGTGATATCAATAATGACGGAGTTGTAAATATGTCTGATGTTGTTATAGTAGCTATGAATTTCGGCAGGACCAAGTAGAGCTATACACAAAACACAAATAAAATTAACTGAGGGGACCGGCTGTTCCTCTCAGTTATTGTTTATTTGTATGATTTGTATTATTTGTATTTTGTCTTATAAACTTTTTATGGAATTTTTCCGATAATATTGAGGGTAGAGTTTCCAAAGTCACAAGTACCAGCTCTTAATCAAGGAGGATTATCTATGAAAAACCGAATTTCTTTTTTGTTTTTTGGGATTTTGATAATTTCTATACTTGTATTTACTGCAGCTTGTGCACCAAAAAGTAATGATGCCTTCCCCTCATCTTCTGTTGATGAACCATCTGCGGAAGTTCAGCTAAACGGACCTGGAGATTCAACTCCAAGCGATGCAGGCCTGCCGGAATCACCCAATCCCGACACACCTCCAAAGCCTAGCCCTGCTGCTATTTCCCCAGATGCTGCTGTTTCTTAATCAACTCAAGGGGGTCAAGTTTCACTATATCCTACTAACGCATATCCACTAGAAAATCACTATCTATCTCCACCTCTTCAAAGGTAGCCATTTTATTCATGATTTCTGTTGCAGCCTCTATTATATTAAATGCGATGGGACAGCCTGTTCCCTCTCCAAGCCTCATTTCCAAGTCTAAAAACGGTTTTAGCCCTATGTAATCCATGGCATGCTTAAAGCCCGGCTCTTCTGAAATATGAGAAGGGATAATATAGTTTTTAACTTCCGGATTTATTTTATAAGCCACCAAGGCTGCCACAGCTGATATAAAGCCGTCAACAACAACCGGTACCCTGTAGAATGCCCCTCCTAGAAAACATCCTGCCATTCCGGCAATATCAAGACCTCCTACCTTTGCCAATACGTCAATAGCATCGTTTTTATCAGGCTTGTTTAATTCCAAGGCTTTTATTATCGTTGCCTTCTTTGCAGCGTAGCCCTCATCGGTCATTCCTGCTCCCCTGCCTACTGCCTTATCCGGTTCAAGCCCTGTGAATGCCATCAAAACAGCACTGCTTGTAGAAGTATTTCCGATTCCCATTTCTCCGGTACCGATAAGATTATACCCGTTTTTTACAAGCTCCCCTACAATTTCAATTCCTGACTCAATAGCCAAAACAGCCTCATCTTTTGTCATGGCAGGCCCTTTTGCCATGTTGGAAGTTCCTGATTTGACTTTTTTATTTACAAGGCCAGGATATTCTATTTTTCCATTTATACCTATATCAACCACCTTGATATCTGATTTGGCATGCCTTGCAAGCACACCTATACCTGCAAGCCCCTTTAAAATATTTATTGTCTGCATGGCAGTAATTGATTGGGGACAAGTGCTTACACCCTCTTCACATACTCCATTATCTGCAGACATCACAACAACACACTTTTTTTCAATCTTGTTGTTTATCTTACCGAAAATGCCTGCAAGTTTTATAGCTATATGCTCAAGCTTACCTAAGCTGCCGATGGGCTTTATAAGATTATCAAGCCTTTTTGAAGCCTCCTCCATGGCAGATTTATTAAGAGGTTCTATTTTGTCCTTTATATTATCCAGCATGTAAGTAATTCCACCCTCCAGTTATACTTTGGTTTCATTTGTACCCAATAATAAATCAAATTTTACCACTCATTTCGGCTATTGTCAAAAATTAGTTTTTATCTTGCGAGAATACGATTAATTGGACTTTTCATATAGATGCTTTTATGCTAAAATATTTCAATATACATATCCGAGGTGAAATATGAAACTGCTTATTGTTGATGACGAAAAGCCTCTAATTATTGGTCTCACAACCAGCCTTAAGAAGGAAGGCTATGAGGTATATTCAGCTTATGATGGTCTAAATGCACTTGAACTCATCAAAACTATCAAGCCGGACATGGCAATTCTTGATGTCATGCTTCCTGAAATGGATGGAATAACGCTTTTAAAAAAGCTTCGCGAGTTTTCCGATATTCCAGTAATAATGCTGACTGCAAAGGATGACTATGCAGACATGGTACTTGGGCTTGAGCTTGGAGCAGACGATTATGTTACAAAACCCTTCAACACCAGAGTTCTTGTTGCAAGAATAAAGGCAGTTACTAGAAGAAAATCACAAAATCAGGAATTGTCACAGTTTTCATTTAGGGATTTGACAATTGACTTTGATTTGAGAACCGTTTATAAAAAACAGCAGGAAATTCCTCTTACCTCAAAGGAATTTGATATACTGAGTGCCTTGGCTAGAAACAAAGGAAGAGTTATTCCCAGGGACTTACTCTATGAAATGGTTTGGAATACGCCAGACTATGATACACGTACAGTAGATGTTCATGTAAGCAAGCTTCGTGAAAAAATCGAGAACGATCCGTCCAACCCTTGCTATATCAAGACCAAGTGGGGTGTTGGTTATTATTTTGTAAAGGAGGCTTAAATCCTTGTTTAAAAGTATAAGCCGCCGCCTGACATTTACATACGGCATACTATTTCTAATTGCCATTTCACTTATCGATTTAATACTTATAGCAGTTTATTGCCAGCAACAGTACTCAAAAACAGAAAAAATATATATTCAGATGGCTGAAATTGTTTCCCAGATGACTGTAAGGAACTTAAGTTTCCCCTATTTTATAGGAAATATACAAAATGATAACAGCCTTAACGGCCGTATACTGATTCTAAATCTAAACAAGGAAGTGGTAAGCGATAGCCTTAACCAGCTAAACGGTCAGATTATAGACAATCCTGAAGTGCGGGAAGCTTACCAAAAACAAAAGAATGCAGTGGGGTATTACAAACAAAATGGTAACAGAATATCCATGCTGTCCCATCCCATATTTAAAAAAAATAACTTTGCCGGAACCGTACTAATTTCATACAGCGTATCTGAACTTTGGAAGGATAACCTCAACTTCTCTATTCAAGTAATAGTTATATCAATTTCCGTTTTAATCATTATTCTCCTGTTGACACATTTGATTGGCGGCAAAATAGCTCACCCCATAAGAAAAATGACTTTTGCCTCCCTTGAAATATCAAATGGTAAAGTTGGAACCACAGTTGATATTGATCAAAAGGATGAGATTGGAACCCTTGCAGACACCTTTAATAAAATGAGCTCGGAGCTTAGCCGCATTGAGCTGGGAAGGAAAAGGCTTCTTAGCAGTATATCCCATGAATTTAAAACTCCCCTTGCATCTATGAAAGCATTAATAGAGCCATTTATGGAAGAAGAGCAGGTTGATCCGGGTTTATTGAAAGAACACCTCTGTTATGTTGACTCTGAAATCGAAAGGCTTTCCAAACTTGTTAAATCTTTGGTTACAGTAACAAGGCTTGAGGAAATCAGCCCTACTTATACTGTTTTAGATCTGTTTTCTGAAGTAAACGCAGTTATCATGCTGCTTTCGCCCATGGCTTCAGACAAAAACATTTTTATTGAAAACAATATTCCATCCGAATTAAATATACTTGCAGACAAGGATTTATTGAGGGAAATAATAATTAATCTAATTGATAATTCTATCAAATACGGCAAGTTTAACGGCCACATCTCAGTATCTGCAATTAAATCGGACAGCTATATTGAATTGGCCTTTGAAGATGATGGCATAGGTATAAAAGAAGAAGATTTGCCATATATTTTTGATAACTTTTACATGTCCAATACTGTAAGAAAGAGCGGGAAAGGAAGCGGTATCGGGCTTTTTATGGTTAAAAAGATTATTGAGCTGTTAAAATGGCATATTACTGCAGCCAGTTCACCATCAACCAAAACCCGCTTTGTAATAACTATCCCTTTAGTAGATAAGCCTCTTCACAATTAGTATCAATTCTTTACACTTTCTTTACATTTCATCACTATTTCTTAAAAAGTTTAAAATATAATAAGGTTGTCGTGAGAGATTGCGATGTAGGTTGGACCACAATTTATCAGAGTTTAAAGAAGGAGGCTTAATACCTATGGAATTAAAACCATTAACTAATTATAAAAACCCAAAATTACCCACAATTAGAGAAATAGAGACTCTACACCCGCATCCTGGAAACACTTCTAAAAGAACTAGAAAAAATACCATAGCAAGTATTATATTATCAAGCATCTTACTCTCCTCCATGCCAGCTTGTGGAAAATCCGAGCCGATTTCGGAGAATGAAAAACCTGTTGATGAAACACCTCAAAATGCTTTACAAAATGAAAAAAAGGAAATGGTTGCACCAGTCTTTATCCATGGTGACGGGAAAATAAAACTTGATTTTAACATTGAACCCATTGCAGCACCTAAAATAACTCTGACAGGCTATAGCAAAAAAACAGTAGATAACACATACGTATCTGGTTTAACATTTAAGGAAAGCCCCAAACCAATGCTTTTAGGCAATATGCCCGGAGGCACCTTACCGACTGCTTCAGATCCATACCTCCATGAAGCAGATGCCCTATCCATTATAAAAGATGAGCTTCAAAAAGCGGATATACATGCAAATGAAACCATAAATATAGTATCTGACAGCAGCTTTAAATGGAGTAATGTCTCATCTTATCATAAAGAATTTTTAAACCTTAATGAAAACTCAAGTATATCTCTATTTGATGGCTTTGATAAATCTAAAAAAATCGGATTTGAGTATGTTTCAATAGATGACATGCTAAACCTCGGATTAAACCCTGTAGCAGTGGAAAAGGAAAATGCATCAAAAGACTTTCTGGAAACTACACAAGATTTCCGTTCTGTTATTGCAGACCATACCGGAGACAGTTATACCGGACTATTTTATGACCCCGGCAACTCCAGCGATGACATAAATGAGCGTCATGAGCTTCTTCGTAAACAGGTTCGGGATTTCATTGACTGGTTGAAAAAATAGCAAACCCGATCATAAGCATTGTTAAAAGAAAGGACTTTACTTATGAATATTACCCTTCACCTTACCTCCAAATGTAACCTTAATTGCAAATACTGCTATGTAAATAAATCTGCCTGCACCAACATGGACTTTGAAACAGCAAAGAAGTCCATAGACATGGCATTGGGTTACAGCAAAAAACATATAGGTATATCTTTCTTTGGCGGTGAACCCCTCCTAAAAAAGGATTTGATTCAATCAGTCATCGAATATACAAAACACCTTGAAAGAAAGCACCAAAAAAGTTTCTGTTTCAACATGACTACCAATGGAATACTGCTTGATGAGCAATTTATAAAGTATTCAATAAAGGAAAACATCTTTATATCCTTAAGCATGGATGGAACTAAAGCAGCCCATGATTATAACCGTATCGACCACAAAGGCAACGGTACATATGATATCTTACTTGAAAAGGTAAAAACTCTGATTGATTTATGCCCGTATACCCCTGTTATGCAGACAGTTTGCATCAACAACCTGGATTTATTTTATGATTCAGTTTTACACCTTTTCGGTCTGGGCTTTATGACCATTATTACATCTGTAAACCTTAGTGATCTTTGGACAGATAAAAGCCTTTTAAGATTAAAAAAGCAGTATGAAAAACTGGCCCGATTGTACTTTCAAAAAACAGATAATGGTGACAAGTTTTATTTCAGCCCTTTTGACACTAAAATAAACTCATATGTGGATAATAAAAGGAGTTTTGAATATTGCGACTTGGGACTAAGCCAAGTATCTATTTCGCCTGAAGGACTTATATATCCTTGCATACAATTTGTTGGAGACAAGAATTATATAATAGGTAATGTAGATAAAGGCTTGGATTTTCAAAAAAGAGACGAAATATATAAAATTAGTAAAGAATCCATAAAACAATGCAATGAATGTGCTGTCAAAAATCGGTGTCTTAGCCGCTGTTCTTGCCTTATAAAGCAAACGACAGGCAGCCTTGGAAGTATTTCTCCAATACTATGCAGCCACGAAAGGATGCTTATTCCGATAGCCGATAAGATTGCAGAAGAGTTGTACAAAAAAAGGAGTGCAATGTTTATTCATAAGCATTATAATAATTATATCAAAAGTGCAAAAGACTAATCACTTTAAATTTATATCAATATTGATACCGAACTGAAAAGTTATATATATCAGTTCGGTACCTATAATATTAAGGATAGTAGTTATGTATAAGAATATTAATCTTCTTACAATATTTATGCTCCTTATTTCACTTATGTTTTCCGGATGTTCGAAGGAATTACAGGATGAAGACATTATTGTCATGCCATGGCAAAATCCTGAAATAGATAATCAGTCATCCAAGCCCCTCAGCAATGCAGGTAAATATATTATCAATCAAGACATTTCACCAAAGGGCATTGTTGGGGATAATATCCTCAACAACAGTATGAACAGCAATAACCTTCGTAATTATTACGTAAGACCTCAAAGCAAAGCCATAATAAATATTCCTATTGAGCAGAAATGGGTAGATTTTGATGCTTTAGACGGCTTGATTTACCTTGTATCCAATTCTGGCATTGACAAGAAGGAAGACACAGGCAGCAAAATTTCTATTTACGATGTAGACGGTCAGCAGCTTTTAAAATCAATTACTGCCGATAATTTTATATACAGCGGAATTTCTGCCTACAATAACCATATATTTTTATACGACAGGAAAAGCTGTGAAATTCATACATATACCACGGATCTGTCATTTAAAGACAAATTTAAACTGGGAAAAGAAATAGACCTGGTAAAAATGGCCCACTCAAAGGAAGGCTGGCTTTTTATGCTTGTTAATGAGGGTGGAAGGCACAGCATCATAGCATATGACAAAAATCTAAGCATTAAGTCCACAATTAATACAACTTTATTGGGATCAAAACTGCCTTTTATACAATCAGAATATAAGAAATGGAATATTTGTGACTTTGATTTTTATGACTCAAACAGAGTTATTATAAGAGTATTACCTGACTACATTTGTCTTTACAATTTTAAAGATAATAAGGCAGAAAGCATTAAGAAATTTCCCGATGTTCAGCCATTAATTTCATTCGATACAAATATACTCTACTCTGCTTCTGCATCGCTTAATAATTTAAATGATATGCATACCGGTACTCCTGGTACCCTTGCCCGTTATTTCTTAAATGAAGATACTTTTAAGAGTGATATAAATAGCAGCATGGAAGATTATAAAATACCCCCATTGGATTTACCTTCGAACGGTCTTCTGACTTTCCATAAAAAAATAGTCTCTAGAGGTAAGTTTATATATATACTGGATTACCCTATTGATGATAAAAACCCTGCAGAATCACAGATTTTAGTATTAAACAAATAATCCTGTAAATATTTTTAGATAATCCCAACTTTAAAATTATTTAATTTCACTTACTTTTTCATACAAGTCCTCCCTTTTATAAACCACATCCTTAAACTTTATACCCTTCCAATCACCATTAAAATTTAGAATGTCAGCTCCATCCGACCTAATCTCAAAGGCCACGCCTGCTGCTCTTAATATTGTAGGTGAGAAATCCAGCATGGATACTGCTCTGTTGCTCTCTGTGTACTTCCTTCCATCCGGGGTTATGATAAACAGAGGAACAAACTCAAAATACTTGTTGTCATAGTTAAATGATGCCTGCATGTACTCTTTATCTCTTATGTTGGGTGTATGATCTCCGAATATAAAAATATAAGTATTTTTATATTTTTTTCTTATCTCGGTCACAAAATCCCCCAGCACCTTATCTACATAAGACATGGAATTAAGGTAATTTTTTATATTAGCGTTTACAATGCCTTCAAATGTATTGCTATGATGATAATTACTTGCATTTGTGAAAGGACCGTGGCTTGTCATTGTTATTATATATGTTACGAAAGGCCCTTTCTTTTTCGATATATAGTCATATGAATAATTTAATACATCCTTGTCAGGTGCACCCCACCCCACATCCTTAAGACCCATGGTTTCCATGTCCACAAGCCTTTCAAAGCCCATCTTCGGGAATGATATGTTTCTATTAAAAAAACTGCCCTTATTTCCGTGAAATCCAATAGCAGAATAATTATTCCTTCTCAGTATCTTAATAAAAGAGTTTGGATAATTATAACTTGAAAGCTTTTGTGCAGAATAGCCCTCTAAAGGCTCCAGGCTGTTAATTACCGAAAACTCAATATCCGATGTGCCACCTCCCATATGCTCACTTAATACATAGGGATAGTATACGCTGTTGTCTTTAAGTGAATTAAGGAAGGGCATAATATAGCTTCCGTTGTATTGCTTATTCACAGCATTAGAGTCCATTGACTCTACCTGTATAAAAATAAAGTTAGACCTTTTATTCCCTTGGGCTTTTCCATTTTGAACACTTCCATACTTTAATTTATCTATTATAACCTTTTCATTTCTATTTAAATATATTCCCAAAGCATTGTTTACCAGCGTCCCGTACCGCTCAACTATAGGCTTTTCTCCGTTATATTTGCTCTCTACAAGGTGAACCAGCGACCATTCCTTATAATAGCTTGTGACCTCAATCCCCCCAAGAAAAACAAGGGATATGCATGAAACCATTATTGTAATAAATCTCTTATTCTTTCTAAAATCCATAATTTTGCCAAAGTTTTTGTAGAGAAGAATAAAGCCAGGCAGATCAATAAGTATAATAACCATATTAAAATTTATCGGTGCTGCATTTTGGTTAGCCGCAGTCATACCTTCATTAAAAAGCATTATAAACTGCATAATATGAAGATAACTATGAAAAAAAGTATAATATGAAATATTAACTATTATATAGAGTACTTGCAATATATAAATTAATAAAAAAAGCACTCTGTATTTCAGAATAAAAAATATGTTCACTAAAACAATAGTTGTCAGCAACGTGAAAAACAATTTATATTGGGCCATATAAGCTGTTTTATTATCAGTAAGTATCAAATTGAATATTGAGACCTTAAGGGTATTTAGCAATATAAAAAGTGATAAAACAGAGAATGGTATAAATTCTTCTTTATTTTTGAAAATGCCAGTTAAAACATTCATCTGACGGGCTAAAAATTGCTTCATTATGCTTCACCTATAACCTATTATATGTTAATTATTCCTGTGCACTCTTTACAAATTAGTAATTTATTATAAACATTAAAAAAATAGACGAAGGTTTTGCCTATTCGTCATTTTTT
>NZ_DATCTU010000063.1 GCF_036567765.1 Pseudobacteroides sp. | reverse complement strand
TCAATAGCTTCTCTGACTATTTGCTCTATAAATTCTTTTTCATAAACTTTTTTTCCCAATTATGTAACCCCTCCTGACAATTTCTATTTTACTTGTTTATTCCGAAACTGTCCAAGGTGATTAGGGGGCTTAAGAGGTATGAATTAAATAGGAAAGAGAAGCAACATATCTGGTTATAAGTGCTTTCTTAATAATGGCTTCCATTAATGGCATTCCAGTGCTATTCACTTTTTGTCTCAACATTAGAATATGGAGCTGCTTCATTAAATTTAGTTTCTAATTCTTCGGAAACAGTAGGTTTAGCCGTGTACAAATCTAATTTATTAAGTGGAAATTTCATTTTTTGTTATAATATAAAAGCATAGCTTCGGCATAGCCAATGGAACCGGCATTTCGTTCCTTGGCTGTAAGGCCGATTTCCTTGGTTGAGTATTTTCCAAGCTTTTCCTTGAAAATATCATCTTTCAGGGTATCTCCGAAAGTTACTACTAAATGAGCTACACCTTTTAGCATGTTGGCAGACAGTGAGGTGCTGTCACCTTCCCATGCTCCCACACATAGGGAATTCTATTAAAAATTTAAAGAAACTTCTGTTTATTACATTAAAGTTCTTAAACGTTCAAACGGTTCTAAAATCGTTGGTAGCTTGTTCAAATAATGAAATTCTACTAAATCATAATACTTACTATGTTCTTCATCAAGTTCATTAGTATTATTGGATGTATCCCAATTGTCCTTGTTTTCAGCAATTTTCTTATAAAGATTAACCCATGTTTCCATTGTGCTTTCAACAGCGGATAATAATTGGTTGTCAGAAAATTCTGTCTTTTCATTAAAATGATTATATGCTTCTATTAAATTGCGAATGAATTTTTTTGCACGAAATCTTTTAGGTAAATGTTTCTTTAGTCGAAAGTCGTTTTCTGAGAATTGTTTCTTTTCGCCAAGCCCCATTAATGCAAATGCTATGTATGAAGAAAACATGATGATAAACAACATGTGCTCCTTTGACTTAATGCAATTCGAGTTATCTAAATTTAAAATTTTAATATTATCGTCATGTGTAAAAATTGAAATTAATCTAGTTGAAGCAAAATCATCAGCATTCCACTCCATGGATTGATAGGTTATAGAATCAATGGTATTAGTTGAAAATTCTTCATATGTGTTATTAGTCATTCTGGCAGAATTTAAATTTTTGGCTTTCATAATATAAAGTAAGTGACCATTATATATGTGACCATATTCATGAAGAATGAAAACAGACAGTGAAAGTTTTAGCATTAAGTCTAAATAGAAGACTGCTCTTGATTCATTAAAGTATGATTCAGCAGAAATTGATCGATAGAAACCTGGATTTTCTTTGTAAAATACAGTTTTATAAAAAGCCTCAAGTTCTCTAAAATATGAAAGAGTTATTTTTACTGTGATATCGCCCATCTCAGTTTCAATTGCTTCAGCATTTATTTTATCTGAATAGTCAAGTTCAATTTTTGCACTGATAGTTTGGTTTTTATATTCGGCTAAATCACTGTTTATAATGCTTTCATAATTTTTACTTAATGTAACTAATATGTTCTCTATGTTATCAAGATCAATATAGTTTTCTAAAATTCTCATTGTTGAGCCTCCCTTAATATACGCTCTTTAAAAGGTAGTTCTCTATTCTAAACTACAAAATCCCTTCAAATCCACAATCTAAAGTTTCGGTAATAACTTATGATTCTTTTATTGAAAAGTTAACTTGTTTCAATTTATTAGCTATGGTCTGATTTGTCTTATCAGACTTTCTGCCGAGATCAACAGTCTCCACATTCTTTATTGTAGGATTCGGTGCTTTCTCTATTTTTGGTTTCGTAAAATTTTACCTTATGAGTTAAATAATACACCCATTAGTGAGTGTTTTCAATAAAAAACTATGTCACAACAGTGTAGGATCAATATTATGTCAGGTTGAATTGTATTTATTAGTTAAATATAGCAGATTTTTTATCTTTTAATGTACCATAACTTAAGTGTAAAATAAAAGTAAATTTGCAATAAGGGTTGAGGTTATGTCTAAAATGAGAGATGGTTATTCTGAAGTAAAAGATTTTTATCAAATTGATGGTAATATTCTCAAGTCAGCAGAAAATGAACTGATTTGGTTAAAGAGATCTTTTGATGAGGCGGTTACAGATACAAAGGTAAAGTTATATTAGTGAAAACAGAGAATTTCAAATATTAAATATTGGGAGGAAGAACAATGTCCAAACATCGAATCTATACAATGAGCTTTGCAAGTGTATATCCCCTATTAGTTTCAAAGGCAGAGAAAAAAGGACGTACTAAATCAGAAGTTGATGAAATCATTTGTTGGTTGACTGGATATACTCAGGAAGAGATGGAAGAACAATTAAAAAAACAAATAGACTATGAGACATTTTTTAAGGATGCTCCATTCCTAAACCCATCAAGGACCCTAATAAAGGGGGTTGTTTGCGGTGTCAGGGTGGAAGATATAGAAGAGCCGACAATGCAGGAAATTCGGTATTTGGACAAGCTGATTGATGAATTGGCAAAAGGCAAATCTATGGAAAAAATACTTCGTAAAAAATAATTATACTTGATACCTGACAGCTTACTGATATAAGTAACGATAGTGCATTGATAGAGCACAAATAGACTAATATAAAAGATTCAGATGATTTTGGATTAGTCCTCCATTTGTATGCAGACACCGTCAAAAATTATGACTTAACAAATGTCGAACTAATCCACTTGTCTGTCTTGTACTTCGCTTCAGTAAATCCAAAAAAGGCATTTATTCGGAACTGAGTAGAATTTTATAGTTGTGGATTATGGAACAATTTCAAAAACAGTACCTTGGTTTAAATCAGTCACATTCATGGAGCCATAAACCCCTAAATATAGTCTGGTTTGATCAAGATTTGTTCCCAGACTAACATAAAAAGCAGACTGAGACCCAAAATTATAACTGGTTTCGATAACATTAAAATCATTTAGTTTACAATCTGTTCTTGCTCTGGTATAAACTAAAGTCCCTCTAACCGGAGGTTGAGATTCTTCTGGAGAAAAATCGGTAAAAATAACGCTTCCCTTTAAATCGGGGATACTATTTCCCATATATGGCTGGACTCCTGTAAGTGCAGATCCTTCAAACTTATCGGGCCGAGGATCTTCATGAAAATAACTGGTTAAGGGCTGAAGACGCCGTACTGATGTTTTTACTGCTTCATCGTAATAAGCAAATGTTTTCTCATCCAGGGCTGGATTTGCAGAGCAGTCCCTTATAATAGTAGTAGGAAAAGCACCTTCCCACCCACGCCAGCCAAAGTTTACAAATCCTTCTAGGTCAGGTTCGGAATTCATTAAAGAAGCTTGAACAAGCTGAGTAACCGGTATTGGTTTATAATGATCGAATGAAAAAATCGACTCTACCAGGTCCTGCCCTACGTTTCCCACATATTTGATATACTGATTATAAAACCTCTGAAATGAGATACCAGTTATATTGCGTACCCCTTTTGCAATTACCGTAAGTGTTGCCTGAATAGGTACGGGAAGTTCATTAAAACGTGTGACTACGGGTGGGTTATAGATAAATGTATTCTTAGTAACATCAATTTCAATTATCTTACCGGCGATTTCCATATTATTCTGACTTAAGTTAAATGGATCATAGCCTGATCCGCCATCTCCGGTTGTTAAAACAAGTTTTCCTGTTTCAGGTGAGAAGTTTAAGCTATTGACCCCATTATGATTAAAAAATGGCCTTCTTAAATTAAGCAATGTCCGCCGTTTTTGAGGTTGGCCATTCGGTTGTAAAATCCATTCTTCAACGGTATCAATATGATCATATTGAATTT
Source organism: Pseudobacteroides sp. (assembly GCF_036567765.1). Lineage (NCBI taxonomy): Bacteria > Bacillati > Bacillota > Clostridia > Eubacteriales > Oscillospiraceae > Pseudobacteroides > Pseudobacteroides sp. The sequence goes on along the minus strand of NZ_DATCTU010000063.1, from coordinate 8,909 downwards.
CTCTATTTATCCACTTTTGGTTTAAGGTTCTGGGGTCGCACGGATTAGGTTTAAAAAATTCAGGAAGACCTTGTCTTGAAACTTCTGAACTAGGAAGAGCACCTGGACCTTGTGTGCCAGCTAATGAATAGTGGAGATAAAACAGACCGTTATAATAAAATTTGGGATGAAACGCCAGACCTAGCAATCCTCGTTCATCATATCCGCCATCAGAAACACCTAGTTTTATGATTCTCGAGCGAATATCTAAAAAAGTCCTTATTACCCCATTTCCTAAGTAAAAGATCTCTCCTACCTGGGTTGCAATAAATAGTCTTTCAATTGGGTCGCCCGGAAGTATAGTTGTTTTTAGGACAGTGGGTAAATTTATCTTGCTAACAATGGGTCGTAAACCGACTTTGATTTTTTTCAACTAACATTACACTCCTTTATACTGTTTTCCTTTATCAGAATATGATTGAACTGCTCTATTAGTACCAAGTTTAAGCCGAGGAACGAGGGCTTATCCTAGAGGATGCTGACATTGCGATTGCCCTGTTCATACCTCAGGACGGTACTTTTACATCAAACATAATCTGCACAATTTAGGTAAACAAAACGTATAATATGGAAGTATAGCTACTAGATACGAGAGGAGGGATTTAAGTTGAAAGAGATGGAAATAGCAAGGTTTATCAGCATAGGAAGCTTATTAACATCACTAACTGTATTGCTTCAGTCAGCACCTGTGCTTTTACCGGTAGTTGGGCTGGCCTTAAGCCCATTAAGTACCCTGCCAATTGCACTAGCTGCTGTTTTTAATATTTCTCTCGGTATTACTGTATTGTTTTCTTCCGCATTAATTCTTATTATGGTGAGCGTGCAAGAAGCAATAATTCTTCTTTTCACTACAGGAATACTTGGTACCGTTATAGGAACATTGCTTTATAGGAAAGGGATAGTAGTATCTATATTATCTTCTGCTATAATATTATCGATCGGAATAATTATATTAACATATATAGTAGGTGTTCCAGCGTTTGGGGATTTAACAGGTACTTTATCATTCCCGTTCGCTTTAATAACTTTTTTCATGTTTTCACTTATTTATGTAAGCATATGGAATATATGCTTTAGAAAATTCGCGAATTACCTTATCAAAATTGGATTAATAAAATAGCCCTGTACGTTGTATTTAATTCTTAATTTGTTTATCCGATAGCTCAATAAAAATCAATGATATTACCAACATCATTAAGTTAATCCTTCCTTATTATGTTAAGGTATTTTAAGCTATTAAAATATCTTTTGCAAAATACCCATAAAATCAAAACTTGATTACTTACTACAAAACATATAAAATATTCTAACAAAGAAATACGAATTGAGTGAATAAAATGCAATATGGGGGGGCAATAGTGGAAAATAAATATTGTGGGAAATGTGGTGAATCAAATAAACCAAGATCAGTTGTTTGCTCAGCTTGTGGTGAAGTGCTTGGAAACGCAGAGGTTGGAATGAAGACTTCAGATTATGGTAATAAAATGAACAACTTCGGAGTTATACTGATTGTATTTATAATCCTATTTTTAGTTTTTGGGATTTATGAGTCTATTACCTTAAAAGACAGTTTGAGCAAGGTAAGTTTGGGTGCTGAAGAGTATCTGTATACAATAAAAGATAATAAAAAAATAACTATAAAGAATGGTACGGTATGGGCACAAACAGTTATAAATGACGTAAACGGTAATATTAAAAAATTATCGTTAGTTTTTCAAAAGCAAATAAAATTCTATCAGCTTTACAATGTGGTATATAGAGCAATTATATTAACTCTCATGCCGTTTTTGCTAATTTTGTTCTTTCTTAAGAAAAAAATATTTAAGATTTGTATAATTATATTTAGTTGTATAACTGTCTCATTGGTATTTATTAATGGCGTGATTACAAATATGATACAAATAATCAAGTATATATATGATGCTCAAGGAATGAATATTAGTGGGGACTTACTTTGGTATTGCATTGCTACATTTATCATTATAATGTATTTCCAAAAGTCTGAGAAGGTATATTACATCTTTACAAAATAGGTTTTAATGCAAAAATTGGTTTTGCGTAAAGGTTTAAATTCTGACTCAAGATGTCACCCCCTATAAAAGGGTGTCTTACCTTTTTGCGAATTTATTGGATTTTGTATGACCGTGTAGTATAGAAGAGTATAAAAAAGACAAGAATTGATTGATGAAATACTATCGTGTAAAGCTATTTATCAATGTTCGGGGAGCAGATAATGGCAAATGTCTGTTCCTCACGAAGGGAAGGGATAAGAAGTGAATATAAAGAACGAACAGACACCGTCCGGATCAATGGACCCCGGGCCTTTCTACCACGGCACAAAAGCTGACCTGAAGCCGGGAGACTTGCTGGTACCTGGCTATAGCTCTAACTATGGTGCGAGAAAGAAGGCCAACTACGTTTACCTGACCGCAACATTGGATGCGGCCAAGTGGGGAGCGGAACTGGCAGTGGGCGACGGACCCGGTCGAATCTATCTTGTAGAGCCCACAGGTCCTATTGAGGATGACCCCAATTTGACGGACAAGAAGTTTCCAGGGAACCCAACAAGATCCTACCGAACTCAACACCCACTGCGAGTGGTAGGAGAGGTTTTGGATTGGGAGGGACACTCTCCAGAGGACCTACAGAAAATGCGGGATCAACTTGATAAGCTTAAACAGCTCGGCATCGAGGCAATTAATGATTGATTATTTGATAAACAGGGGCCGCAAATCAAATAGTAATCTTTAAATCAAAGAGAATATACTATTTCAGTTATAGATACCGAACTGTAAAGTTATATATTAGTTCGCTGGGATAGCCCTTATTTGGCGATTCAGCTCAATATGCATAACTAGTTGCAGTTCGCTATCTATAGACATGTGCTGGCAACTTTATTTTTTATACTGAGGCCGGGATACTTCATGTTAAAATGATCAGGAGGTGATGTTATGGACAGTTATACAAAGGAAGAATTGGAAGAAGCACTCAGGGCTATAACTTCGACGATCAGTAAGTGTGAGAAAGTACTGCCAAAACTGAAACCGGGCACTTCTCAGCACACGCTCCTTACACGCAGGATTAAAGCACTTCGTATATCGTCGGCATTGATAACAAAGGCAATAGATGAATAGATAAATTCAACATATTTGTTTGACAAATGATGCAAAGGATTATATAAGATTAAGTAAATATTAGATATATTTCTTTTAAACGATCATGAGCTATTCTGGCTGTATGTCGTTTCTTCTTAGTTTGTCGAATTTTTTAATCTCTAACATGGTAATACCTCTTTCAAAAAAATTTCATCTGACTACAGTAAAAAATATTGGAAAATAATAGTTTTGTGATATTATGCTCTTATAAATTAAAACTTAATGAAGCCCTGTTGGACTTTGTATGACTAGCAGGGCTGGATAAAATCAAGAATTCTACGGCAGTATCCGGAAATTGGACTGTACTGAAGGCTCCGGCGACTCCATTGAACAGTTCTGCCCCGTAAAAATTTGCATGGCACCGGCCTGGTTTTCTAATATTGAGATAAAATTTATAATGCTTTCGTTTTTATCAAAGTGGAAGTTACTAGTTGGTGTGCTGGGCAAATAGTAATATGGGTACACTTTTTGAATATTATATGTATTGGGCTAGTTATTCATTTGTGCGTTAAGGTAATATGGACATGGATACCTAATATACATGTTGCTAAATCCTTTCATAAACTTTATACTGTTATTTTTTCTTCCCACCAGCCGAAGGCCACTCGGGTCTGTACCTGCTCTTTACCTGGAGATAAAAAGAATAAAGCGAAGGAACTCCCGGGAGGAATTATATACATACCTTGAAAGTCATGTTTTGTAAGTGTTTCGTTCGGCTCCACCCTTCTCACAAATGTATACGTCCCGCCAGTCGGTGTTTTTGATACCATACTTGCATTTTGAATTTTAACCTTGGGTATGGGTGATGGAGCTATGGATTGGTTCCCGGCAGCAAAATATCCGGATACTTTTGCTTTTCCAGGAAGTACGCTGATTAACCAGCCTTCTGCAGTTAATGGTGTACTTGCAAAGTTAGAAATGGTATAAGCATTCAAAAACATATTTACATTTGAGTCTTCTGGGTTGATTAGTGCTCCCCAGCCATTATAAGAATCCCCGAAGGTAATCATATCTGTTTGACCTAGAAAGTATTCACCCAGATATGAATGATAAACAGCATCTGACAGTACTATTACCTCTTTGGGCTGCTTTTCTTTTTTTATGAATGCCAAGTTCATAGCTTCTCCTCCCACCAGGTCAATACGATTGTTCCAGTGATGTCTTGCTGTCCCTGTGATTTCAGAAGTATTGAAAATGAGCCTCCGGGTGCTATAATAATTGAGCCTTTGTGGGAGTCACTTACTAGGGTGGAATTCGGGGCTACAATTCTACCGAAAATATTCACACCTTTTGTCAGCGGTGCTGCCACATAATCAGCATATTCCATTATGGCTTTTGGCCGTGGAGGTGGAGAAATAGCCTGATTTGATGGAGTAACAGTGGAGGAGATTGTGGATTTCTTTGGCGGCTTGGCGTTCAGCCAAATTTCCCCGATAAAGCTTTGAGATGAAAAGTTTGTAATAGTAAAAATGTCAAAGTAGAGATTAACTCCTGAATTATTTGGATTTATTATACCGCCCCAGGCACCATATTTATTACCAAAATTGAGTGTCCCTGTTTGACCGATAAAATATCTTCCCAATATGGAATTCATTGCGGGATTGGTAATATCTACTACCTCAACGGGCTGTTTCAGCTTTTTTTCGAACATATTATTTCCTCCTGATTGTGCCATCTATATAGAATATGTTCTTTTATGGTTTTGTGTTAACTTCGACTTTCCAGCCCAAAAAATTTAGAGTCTTCAGGTCCAGCAGTATCTGCTGTGCGTAGTTTCCTAAAATCAATCAATTACTTTGCCTAAACATTGGTTAATACCTGGAATATCTTTTAATCGCTACGATAATAATGATTATAAATCCAGCTATTTTTAACATAGTAAACCAATTGGGTTCACTGGAGGTGTTTCCAGGTGATGTCGTACTCCTAATATCTTCTGGCACGTAGGAATCATTGTATTCTGTTGTAACCTTAATAAATTTGTCTGGAATAATTTCATTTCCAAAAATATTGTATTTCATCATACTATCAAACACTTCATCTGTTATTTCAAGCCTGCCTTCAAACACAATTCCACTAAATTTATATCTTCTAGGCATAAACCTTGACATATAATTTTCCAGTTCGGTTAACAAGATAATCTTTTTGCCGTTATATTCACTTACCAACACTATCAAATCATCTGTTTGATATTTTGAATAGTCATTGTCGAAGCTTCTGAAAGTCAGTTTTGATATTCCATCTTCTTCGTATATAATACGGACTGCAAGGCCTGGAGATATGGAATTTTTGTAATCAATCCTTGATTCATTTCCATAAGTAGATAATAAATCTGGATTTGTTATATCCATGTAAATGTCTTCTGGTTTTGAAGTAGGCATTGGCGTATTTGACTCATAAAGAAAACTAAAGCTATCCTTATAGCTGTTTTTATCAATATTTTTTAGATAGGTAGTAAATTGTATGAAAATTATGGCAAAAACTACAGCCGCCACTAACAGTATCTTAAATTTTCCGCTTTCAATGAATCTCCTTTTGGAAGAGCTGTATCCATTTTTATTAGCGACATTACTTATAAATAATTTAGTTTCATTGTTTATCTGCTCAAGCTTGCTTCTTAGCTCCTTGTCTCTGCGATTCTTTTTAATTTCCCACAAAATCCCGTCTCGTATTTTCTTGTTTATTTCAAAGATAGCGGTTCTTATCAAGTCGCATTTTGGGTCTAGTTGAAGGGCTTTTAGCAGAAGTTTTTTAGCTTCTTCCAACCTGTTAGCCTTAGTGTAGCACTTTGCCACGAATTCAAGCTGATCTACATTCAATGCCTCCAAATCTTGCAACTTTTGGCACTCATCAAGGGCTTCACTGTACCTTTCCTTTCTAAATAAAATACGTGAAGAGTAAAATATGATGATATCATCTGACTTAAATTTTAAACAACGTTTAAACAATTCCTCCGCTGCATCAAGATTTCCCACATAAAAATGATGCATGCCCTGCAATTTCCAAAGCTCAGGATCATCAGAATATATTTCTTCAGCTTGTCTTAATGATATATATGCATTGTTAAAATCTCTGTTATTCATATCATCAAAGGCTGATTCTCTGAGCTCAAGATATTTTTCAAGATCAATATTGCTTACACCTACAAAATGAGAATAATGCAGATATTGTTTCTCGTTGACCCTTCTTTTAATATATTTTATAAATGTCTTTGGAAAAAAACGATCAAGGCCTTCAAGGCTTTTACTCCAGTCGAAATGGGCGTCCAGCAGCCGCCATATTTTATTGGGCAGACAATGGTGTGATGATAAGAACGATATCATCTTTATGCTCAGCTGCTCCTGATTTTTTAAGTTCCACATCAAATCGCAATCCAGCAAAGCCTCCCATTTTTTTTCATCTATTCTGGATGAAAAGTTGTTGTATATATTTGCTGCATCCTCTATAAATCCATCGTTTGCATACTCTAATGCAATAACATTTGTTGTGAAATCATTTCTAAATTTACTCTTAGGGGAAGATATATGATCGTCTATTGAATTTTGCATATCCTGATCACAAGTATATTCAGTATCAAAGCCATTTTTATGAGTTAATAGGGGAGCATCATTACTTCTATCTATATTACTGTCTTTATTGCAATTATTAATAGTTTGGATCGCATCAGTAACACTTTCTTTGGATTTTCTGTTCATTTTAGCATATTTAATTGCACTGTCAAAGGCCTCGCGAAGCTTTTGATAGCTCTCAGGGTTGTCCTCAGGATGACAGGTCTTTAGTTTGGTAGCATATGCTTTTTTTATTGTACTGATATCATCAGTAGGCTCAATGCTCAAAATATTCCAAATATTCATCGAATTTAAAACCTCATTTCAATCTCATCCAGCTTTTTTTTAAGTATTACAGCCGCTTTCCTAACCTCAATCTCATTCTGGCGGGACATAATGCTTTCAAATTCCATTAAAATTCTTGAGATGTACTCTCTCATTTCACCTAAAGATTCTTCATACAACCTCTCACCTCTAGCTATAAGAAGCTTGTTTTCTGTTCTTTCCCTGGGGTGAATCTTTATATCTTTCAATTGATTAAGCCGCGTCTCAATCTCTTCAGGTGTCATACTACCTGGGCTTTTTTCAATAACAATTCTGTTTTTTAATCCCGTTTTATGGGTCAATACCTCCACTTCCAAGATACCGTTTATATCATATGTATATCTGACATCGACAAGTTGTTTGGCAGTTTTCTCAGGGGTTAGTTTTATATTCAATTCGCCGATTTTTATGTTTTCTTCCACTCTTCTGCTTTCTCCCTGGTATACTTCCAAACGTATCTCTGATTGATTATCATAAAGTGTGGACAAGGTCTCTACCTTACTTACAGGTATAGGTGTATTCCTTTCTATTATCGGAAGGAAATAACCGCTCTCATATTTTCCGTTTCCCATATCTTGCGAAATATTGGTGCCTAGTGTATAAGGACAAACATCTGTTAAAATAACTTCATTGAGTGCCTGATCTCTTTCTTTTAACGCAACCTGTATAGCAGCTCCCAATGCTACAGCTTCATCAGGATTTATACTGGAATTGGGAAGCCTGCCAAACATCTTTGATACGACTGACCTGACAACATGCATTCTGGTGGCACCCCCTATCAGAATCACCGAATCAAGATCCTCAGGCATTAGCTCTGCATCTCGCAATGCACGTTCAATGGGATGGCGGAGACGAACTAGAAGCGGATGGACCAGCTTTTCGTATTCTCCCCGGTCTATAATTAATTCATAGGTTTTATCATTTAAAGTAAAGGCCATCTTACCCTGGTTTCCGTTACTCAGATTGCATTTACATTGCTCCGCCTGCTTGGTTATGTACGATCTAGCCTTATGATCCAGTGAATCCAAGCTAAGGGAATTATGTTCAACGAAATGTGCAGCCAGAGCATCTGTAAAATCTTCTCCCCCCAGAAAATTATCCCCTGCAATTGATTTAACCTGCATTACACCTTCAAACATCTCAAGAATGGATACATCAAAGGTGCCTCCCCCCAGATCGAAAACAAGAAAACTTGTGTCCGACTCTTTCTGGTGTAGCCCATATGATATTGCAGCAGCAGTAGGTTCGCTGATAAGCCGTTCCACCTTGAGACCCGCCAGCTCCGCTGAACGCTTGGTTGCTTTTCTCTGAGCATCATTAAAATAAGCAGGAACACTTATTACAGCTTCAGGCACTTCACTGCCGAAAAAGGCCTCCGCATCAGCTTTCAAAGAGCGTACCACAAAGGAGGATAAGTCTTCAGGCGTAAATGAGTATTTACCAAGATGAAATACTTTTTCCGTCCCCATAAATCGTTTAAAGGAAGATGCAGTAAGATGAGGATGAGTGATTTTACGTTCTTTTGCTATCTGTCCCACATATATTTCTCCATTTTCATCAACACTGACTACTGATGGAGTAAGATTAGATCCCAGTATATTCGGGATCAACTTTGGGCCCTCATCAGTCCAGTATGCCACAAGGCTATTTGTAGTTCCAAGGTCTATACCAATTGTCGGCAATGTTAACACCTCTTCTTATATCTCAGTATGCTCTCGGAAACTCCGAGGGCTTTATTTATCTGACTTTTGAGAGTTGAATTTTCTTTTTCACCCCCACAGATCAGTTAAAATTTTATTAAAATTTCCAGCTATAATTTCCACAATTATACTAATGTGGTATT
>NZ_DATCTU010000062.1 GCF_036567765.1 Pseudobacteroides sp. | reverse complement strand
GAAAGTTACAGTTGATATTTTGGGAGATGGTTATGTACAAGTTAAGATACCAGGAAAAAAATAGATGTTATTTATAATCCATTATCTAATATTGCGGATCGTTGGGATGCTAATTGGTTCTTACAAGGAGGTATTTGGGATTAATGTACAATCTAAAAAGGAAGGTGTTTTTATGAATGAATTATATTTAATGAAAGTTGGGAATTTATATGGATTTATTAACAATACAGGACAATTTATAATTGAACCTATGTATTGTGATGCAAGAGAATTTAGTGAAGAGTTAGCATATGTAAAGACCACGGATCGTAAAGATGGATACATTAACTATAAAAATGATATGATTTGTTAGAGAATTGACTTCAATGGACACATCAACAATTCCAAGTATGTTGATTATGCCATGGACTGCTTTGATGTTGAGAATCATAAGAAATATGGCGTAAAGTCTATTGAAATTAACTACATAGTCGAGGCTCTGCCCGAAGATGTACTGGTGCTTTATAAAGCTGTATCGCCTGCAAATAAAAACTCATCTTATATAGAAGGCACTAATGAGAAAAGCGGCAAAGTGGTTTTTAAGTCACAGATAGAGTTTGAGGAAAAGTAAAAGGGTTTCCTATTAAGATTGCTGTTATTGGTATCTTTGCATAGGGGACATGTTTGCTTATTAAAAAGACATTAGGGGGGATTTTAATGGATTTAAATAAACGAAGTGACGATGATTTTAGCAAAGATAGCTTCTCAAAAAGAAATGAATATTCTGAGTATACAACTGATGAGAAATATGGACCTGCAAAGTCTGCATCCGGTAAAAAAACAGCAGCACTCGCAGGGGTAGGGGGACTGCTACTTATTTTATGGAAGTTTAAAGCCATTTTATTACTTATCCTCAGCAAGCTCAAGTTTTTATTTGTTTTTCTAAAGCTTGGGAAGTTTGCCGCTACATTTGGTTCAATGTTTCTTATGATTGCAGTTGAGACGCAAAGATATGGGCTTCCTATTGCAATTGGATTTGTACTGCTGATACTTGTACATGAAATGGGACACTACCTTGTTGCAAAGAAGTGCGGCCTTAATGTTTCTATACCAATATTCATTCCTTTTTTAGGTGCATTTATTTCCATGAAGGAGATGCCTAAGAACGTTGAGGTTGAGGTTAAAGTATCTTTTGGAGGACCCGTACTAGGAAGTATTGGTGCGTTGGCGTGCCTGGGTATTTACTCCATTACGGGAAGCAAGCCCATGCTTTTTTTAACCTATGTAGGGCTTATGATAAATCTTTTCAACCTTATACCCATTAATCCGTTGGATGGTGGCAGAATTATCTCTGGCCTGTCGCCGAAAGTATGGATATTCGGTATAGTTTTTATGATTCTAGCCTCTTTTTATTTCAGGAGTCCATTAATGATACTTATACTAATTTTAGGCATTTTCCAAACAATTTCATACTGGAGAAACCCGGACAAGTCATATTATGAGTTGGATGCCAGAAAGCGTATGATCATTGGTGCAGCGTATTTTGGGCTTGTAATTTTATTGGGAGCAATTATATTTGAAATATATCAGGTCTATGATTTTAAGAGGTAGATATCAATCTTTTAATAGTTCACCAAATATCAGCTGATTCATATATTAATATTGCAGTCTAATGATAGGTTGCAATATTAACCCAATGGAGGGATTTATATGTCTCAGGGCAAAATTAGGCATCTATTCCCGGGAGGGAATACATCTCTTGGTTTTTTTAGCTATTACAGCAATATCATAACCCAGGAAGAAGCGGATAGAATATTTGTCATCAAGGGTGGTCCAGGTGTTGGAAAATCAACATTTATGAAACGTATGGGAGCGGAAATGCAGAGCAGGGGATACGATCTGGAGTATTTACACTGCTCATCTGATAACAATTCGTTAGATGGGGTTAAGGTGCCTGATTTAGGAGTAGTATTCCTTGATGGAACGGCTCCTCATGTGGTAGACCCCAAACATCCCGGAGCGGTGGATGAGATTCTTAATTTTGGAGAGTTTTGGAACGAGGAAGGCATTCGGGCTCATAAATCTGACATAATAAACACAACCAGGGAGATTGGATACATATTCTCAAGGGCTTACAAATACTTAAAGGCTGCTTATGCAATATATGAAGGTAGTGCGGCAATCTATTCCGATGCACTGAACAAAGAGGAAGTTAATAAATTCTCGGCAAAGATTATAGATGATGTGCTTGGTGGTGTAGAGGTAGGCAAGGAAGGTAAGCAGAGAAGTATGTTTGCTAGTGCTCTTACTCCAAACGGATATTGTAATTATCTTGATACCATAATGACTACTGGAAAGGTATATGAGTTTAGAGGCGGACTGGGTACCCATGAAGACTTGATTCTAGAGAAGGTTAAAGCAGCTGCAATTGAAAGAGGACTCTATGTTGAAGCTTATTATTGTGCACTCAATCCCTACAAGCTTGACCATCTGCTGATTCCAGATCTGGATGTGGCATTTACTACAACCAATGAATATCACACATCGAAGGTCAGTGTATTCTCTTCAGTCGATATGCAGGCTTATATGAATCGAGCTGTACTGGCAAATTATAAGGACGATCTGAATCAAAACCTTAAGGAATTCGACAACATTATGTCAATTGCACTTCAAACAATAAACAGGGCTAAAGCATTGCATGATAAACTTGAAACTTATTATGTTCCCAATATTCGATTTGAGGAAATTGATAGGTGTTTTGAGAAAACGCTGGCTAGAATTATAAAGTGAGCGTAAGCAGATAGAATATGTGAGTAGTGAGCGTGAGGTCTAGCATAGAGAGCCCGGCATTTGCTTGACTCTCTATGTCTGCATGCAGTTGATAATCTCTTTGTATCTGTGTTGGTGGTCGGGTCGGGCTTCCTTCACTGCTTTCTTTAGAGCTGAAATGGTACAAGTCCCATCAGCTTTAAACCCTGGTATTTGTGAATTTAGTGAAGTATTCATACTAATAATTCTTCCATAGGTTATTATAATTATCATATCAAAAATATGTATATATGAATACATTCTTGAAATATCGTTAATAAAGAAATAATATATTTGTATAATATACATGGAAATGGAGGGGCTAAATTGAATAATGACATACAAATGCTAATTGATTCAATATCATCCTCAGAAAACATTGTTGCATTTACAGGTGCAGGTGTATCAACAGAGAGTGGAATACCCGATTTTAGGTCTTCAGAGGGAATTTTTCAGATGGATGGTGAAGGTTTTCCGCCTGAGGTAATATTGAGCAGAACCTTTTTTGATCAATATCCCGAGAAATTCTTTGAATTTTATAAGAAGTTTATGGTTTACAGGGATGTGAAACCCAATCGATGCCATATAGCCCTTGCGAAGCTGGAGGAGGCAGGAAAAATAAGGGCTGTAGTGACACAGAATATCGATAATCTCCATACTGAAGCCGGTTCAAAGAATGTAGTTGAGCTTCATGGAAATGCCAATAAAAACTATTGTATGAAGTGTAACAAAAAATATGGTGCAGAATATGTATTAAATTCCCCATCGGTTCCGAAATGCGATTCCTGCAACGGCACTGTAAGGCCGGATGTTGTTTTGTATGAGGAGATGCTGGATGAGGAAAAGCTCTATCGTGCAAAGTGGTATATAAGAGATGCGGATATGGTCATTGTTATTGGCACAAGCCTTGTTGTATATCCTGCGGCGAAATTAATCAAGTACTTTGAAGGTGATAAACTGGTGATTATCAATATGACAGATACTCCATTTGACAGTACTGCCATGCTGCAGATAAGGCAAAAGGCTGGGTATGTGATGTGGAAGGTGGCTGAAGCATTGACATAAGTTCAGATTTGTTCATTAAAAAATTTTATCAGGGAATAATAAATTGATTATCAATATTGGCTTTGTATCTGGGAGGATAATTCAGCATGATTAAGAAGTTTGATTTTCATAAGTTCAAAAGTCCTTATGAAAAAATGAAAAGAGCTGAGCTTGGAGAGAGGCTGGCAAAGCTTCAGAGGTTGGTAAAGAATAAAAAGATACCTGTGCTTATTATCATAGACGGCTGGGAATCTTCTGGGAAGGGTTTTGTACTTAATGACCTGATTCGGGAATTAGACCCAAGGTCGTATAAGGTTAGTGTGTTCGACAAACCGACAGATGAAGAGAATGAAAGATCATTTCTCTGGAGGTTTTGGAGCAAGGTACCTAAAAAAGGTGATATGGCCATTTTTGACAGAAGCTTTTACTTTGATATAATGAACAAAATTAGCATAGAGGCTGATGAATTGAAACGAGATATAAGGGATATAAGTACGATTGAAAAGCAATTGCACGATGATAACACAATAATTATAAAATACTTTTTGCATGTAAAAGAAAAGACACAAAAGGAAAGAATAGATGAACTAACCAATCACAAATACAGTGAGCTGCTGGTAACCGACAGAGATATACAGCAAAATCAGAATTATAAAAATTATTGTAAACATTTTGATAATATTCTAAAGCTATCCAGCTTTAGATATAGTCCATGGAACATTATTTCAGGTGAAGACCTGAAAAATGCATCCAAAACAATATTAGGAATGACTATTGACTTGATACAAGAAGGGATGGAAAGGCTTGAAGCAAAGGACAATAATAATGAGGGGTATATAAGGGGCCATGATGCCAAGGTTAAACCACTTGAGAATGTTGATTTAAGCCTTACTATTAAACAGGACTATTATGAAAGCAAGCTGAAAAAGCTCCAGAAGGAGGCACAAAAGATTGCCTACAAAATGTATGCAAAGGGTATACCGGGTATTATTGTGTTTGAAGGAATGGATGCCAGCGGAAAAGGAGGGGCAATCCAAAGACTTACAGGGTTTATGGATCCTAGAGGATATTATGTGGTGCCTACTTCAGCACCTAATGAAACTGAAAAGCAGCATCATTATCTTTGGCGGTTTTACAGAGATCATCCTGCTAAAGGCAATATAGCTATATTCGATAGAAGTTGGTATGGAAGGGTATTGGTAGAAAGGGTAGAAGGATTTGCAAAAATAAATGAGTGGGTTAGGGCTTACGAGGAAATTAATCAAATGGAAAAGCATTTGCATAATTTCGGCACGTTTGTTTTAAAATTCTTTATTTATATAGACAAGGACGAACAGTTGAAACGCTTTAGAGATAGGGAAAATGAGCCTGACAAAGAATACAAGATAACAGATGAAGACTGGCGAAACAGGAAAAAGTGGGACTCTTACATAGAAGCAATGAACGAAATGCTTGTAAGAACCGATACGGATTATGCACCATGGATTATAATAGAAGGCCAGGATAAGAAGTATGCCCGCATTAAGGTTTTGCAGGAATTTATAAAACATGCTAAAAATCATTTTAAAATTTAATTTTACTTTTAGTTATATGGGATTGATTGAATAGCTGAAGCGGAATCTGATACTTATAGATGATATATGGCACCAAGTGACAAATTCTTGCCTGTTGATGAATTAAAGCTAAAGGCAGGCAATATCTCGCCAATTTCATCACCGAGATTATTTTTTAATATCTGTTTATACCAATGCTTCAAAGAATCAAGTTCAAGTCTGCTTAGTATACCCAATTCCTGAAGAACTTGTATAACAACAGGGTAGATCGCACGCTCATTTCCGTCAACTATCTTGATGCATATACCAAGGCTGCCTTCTTTTATTCCAAGGCAATATACCGCTTCAGAACCTATTTTGCCAATTAGCTTTCCTTTGGCTGCCTGTATCAACTCTGTGCAAAATTCATTATCCCCAGCTACCATTTCAGGGAAACGTATCATTGAATCAAACACCGTCTTGCATGAGTAATGGTAAGGGCTTTCTTCTGTTTGTGAATGCATTGACAGATTTGCATAAGAAAGAGCTATTTTATTTATAGGCATCAGATATATCGGTGCACCGCAGCCATCAGTGCCTGTAGGGATAGAATCGGCATCTTCACTCGTAAATTCAGAAATGGTTTTTAAAACTTCCTTTTGGATGGGGTTTGATAGACTCTCGTAATCATTTATACTATATCCTCTGAATTTTGCAAGGGCCAGCATTGCAGAGTGTTTACCCGAACAGCTGCAGTGAAGGACAGATGGTAATTCTCCTGAAGTAATAAGCCTTTCGTTTTCTTCTTCGCTGTAGGGCCTCATAGTTCCGCAGTGAAGGCTTTCTTCAGTAAGATCTAATCGTTTTAGAATATCTCTTACAACTTTCTGGTGAATTTTTTGACCGCTGTGAGAGGCACAGGCAACAGCAATATCCATGTGTGAAAAGTTGAATGCATCTGCAGCACCCGATTGTATGAGTGGTATTACTTGAATAGGCTTGGCTGAAGACCTAAGAAACACCTTGGTGTTATAATCCCCCAGACTATAAAGAACATTTCCGGAAGAATTAACAACGCAAACATATCCATAGTGAATGCTTTCTATATAACTATTTCTTGTAACGACTGCTAATGGTTCCATGCATGTTCACCTTTGAATTCAAATTTATCGCCTATTCTAAAGGTACCACCGTTTTTGCTTATATCAAATACAGGCACAGTATACCCTGCAATTTTACCCTTGTGGTTTTTAACAGGCGGAAATGCCCATGTCCTGAGCTTTTCCATGGCCTTTTCATTTAAAACTTCCAGTTGACTTAAAATGTGTGTTGTAACGGGATAGACTCCACGCTCGTTGCCGTCTGAAATCTTTATACAGATTCCAAGCTGTTTTTCAGGTACTGCTACGCAATATATACCCTCGGCACCTACCTTGCCTATAACTTTACCATCGGAATGGGTAATCAGATCTGTGCAAAATTCCTTATCTCCATTGATCATACGAGGATAACTGATCATGGCTTTTTGAATTATTCCAAAAGCGTTTCTATATTTCCCTGTCCCGTTTATGCCCTGAGCTAAGAGTGAATAAAGGTAAGATGCCTGGTGTAGTGAAACCATGAAAGTGGGGGCATCACACCCATCAATACCAATAACAATATCTTCCGTGTTGCAGTCCAAAAGTTCAGCCAGTGTTTTAAGTATAATCTTTTGTACAGGGTGGTCCGGCTCTGTATACGCCTCTGTAGGAAAATCATAGTATTTGCATAGAGCAAGCATGCCGGCGTGTTTTCCGGAACAGCAGTTATACAGCTGTGAAGGACGCTCTCCCTTTCTTATGAGCTGATTTATCATATCCTGGTTATAAGGATTTGCTACACCGCAGCTCAAGCTTTCTTCATTTAGCCCCACTTTATTTAATATGGAGCTTACAGCTTCTCTGTGGAAGTCTTCTCCACTATGAGATGAACATATTATCGCCAATTCCTTTAGGGTGATGTTGAATTTGTTTATGGCACCGGAGCTTGCAAGGGCCACAGCTTGGATGGGCTTGGCGGAAGACCTGAAATATACTTTTGTATCTGGATCTCCTATGCTGTATATAACATTTTTCTTTGAATCCGTTACACAAATATAACCTTTATGAACACTTTCAATGCGATTTGTCCTTGTAAGTACTACTAATGGATGCATCATTCACCTCGGTGGTACAATTTATTTCATTAGGTTATTATAACCGATTACATATGTTTAAATACACATAAGTTTATAATAAACCTGTTACACCACTTTATAAAATATAAGTAGAAAAAAACGCAATACCTGTGATAATCACCAGACCTGCCGTTATGTAGAGGTCTTTTAAGGTCAGAGTTCTGCTGCTTTCAGAATCCTTTATTACTTGAAAATTTTCAACAAAAACCGATATAATCCATCCAAGTACCGGATTTACAGCAATGCCTGCAATGATACACACCACAGCTACTTTAGCCGACGCGGCAGATTTGATGGTGGTTAATCCCACTTCAATAAGCGGAATATATACACCAAATATCAATACCATCCACAGCAATGGAGGAAAGGTTGCTATATCAACAGGAAAACCCAAGATACCGAAGCTCACACCAATAATTCCTAATATCAGAGCACTTGCTCCTATAGGCCTTTTTACTATTCCCAGAGGAATCATGAAGCTTCTCCAAACTGCTGCTATTTGACCGCCGCCTAGAAATGTTCCAATAATATTTCTTATGGATACAATTAAATAGGTTGAGTTCATATCAAAAACAGCTTTTTTAGCTCCTTTGGGATAATTTTTTTCCTGTATTGTCTTAATTGCCAATGCATCTATTGGCCACATGACTACAGCGAGAAGTGCAAAGGGTACTGCTGAAATGAAATTTTCTACACTAAGCCCCCAGCCGATCCCCCATTTTTCATTCCACCATTTATCAGGATTTAAAATTGGAAGACCTATACCGGTCTTTATAGTTGGAAACAATCCAAAGAGTGAGGATACTGCTATGGAAGCTGCAGCACAAATGGGTATGATAAGCCACCTTGCTCTGAATTTATTTAAAAGTATATACAAAGCTAGTCCTGTTATTAAAAGTAAAACAAATAATTGTGGGACATTACTTTTCTCAGCCCATCCTTTTAAGTTGTCAAGGGAGCTGCCTATTCCAAGGAGACCAAATAAGAGAATAATTCCACCCTTTGTACCTGTGCCATTTATCTCTACTATCTTGCTGAAGTATCTGAAAGCAGATATTAATAGCCCCAAGAGTCCAATAAGGATACTTAAGGGCAGTGGATGAACTCCTGAGGATATCATTACTGGAATTATTGGAATTAGTGGAGCAAGTGTTCCAGGTGGTCCGGCATAAGGGTTTAAAAAAGCACAGAATATTATTGTGAGGATACTGGCAATCACTATTTCAAGCCTGACATTTTCAGTAACGAATGAAGGATCACTTATATTAAAACCAGCTGCCCAGGCCACAGCAAATGCTGCAACAAGTGAAACCTTGCCTATGGAACCGGATAATGCAGGTATAATATCTTCAATTCTAAATCTATAATCTTTAAATGGTATATTTATATTCCATTTATTTGGCTTATACGATAACAAATCTTCATCCAGTAATTCCCGGCGTAAATTTTCGTTCTTCATCCTCGTCCCTCCAAAACTAAGAGGCAATTTCCCTTAATCATAAATTTGTTTCACTTTCTGCTTCTATTTTACTCATATAATAATCTATTTTCTTTCGGATATTCTTATTACCCACTCCAAGCATTTTTGCAGCAAGCAACCCGGCAGCGGTGCCGCCGTTTATAGAAACTGTGGCCACAGGAATACCTGCAGGCATCTGAACTATTGAAAGCAGTGAGTCCATTCCGCCGAGGCTTTTTAACTTAACCGGTACACCTATTACCGGAATACATGTCAGAGATGCGACCATTCCGGGAAGATGTGCAGATCCTCCTGCTCCTGCTATTATAACTGAAATGCCTCTTTCCTCTGCGGAAGTGGCATAATCATACATTTTTTTAGGTGTCCTGTGAGCAGATACGACATTTATCTCAAATCCTATACCTAATTCTTTAAGTACTTTGGCAGCACCAGCCATTACATGAAAATCGGAATCGCTTCCCATAATTATTCCAACTGTAGGCCCATTATAATAGTTATTTAAATATTTCATATCTTCTCCTTATAAAGGTTTTACCACTATTTTTTCCAAAGCTCTCAAAGCTTTTTCTTCTGCAATTTCAACAGAATTATTCAGAACAGTTAAGTGCCCAATTTTTTTCATTTTTTTGGTGGTCTGCTTACCGTATAGGTGAAGATGAATATCACCTTCACAAAGTACACCTTCAATTCCTTCAAAGCCATATTGTCCTTCTACAGTATCGCTTCCGAGAATATTTGCCATAACACAAGGATAGTTCTGTTTTGTAGAACCTAAAGGCATTCCAGTTATGACTCTGACCAATTGCTCAAACTGTGATGTAACACATGCTTCAATAGTGTAATGACCGGAATTATGAGGACGTGGTGCTATCTCGTTAATGTATATCTTATTATTTGGGGTGAGGAACATTTCTATGCAAAATACACCGTAATCATCAACATTTTCCAGCACCATTTTTGATACATTCCTTACCTTATTAGCTAAAACATTATCTATGCATGCGGGTGCTTTTGTCATTCGAAGTATACTGCTTTCATGAAAATTCTCAACTATTGGATAGAAAGCATAATTGTTATTTAAATCACGGGCAACAATTATGGATAACTCACGCTCAAATTCAATAAATCTCTCTGCCATTAAACTAAAACCTTTGAATTCATCCAGTGATTTTTCTATTTCCTTCATCGACTTTACTATGCTGTTGCCTTTTCCGTCATAACCTCCTGAGCGGGTTTTTAGTACAAATGGGATTCCAAGTGTTTCAATACAATTTAACACATCATTGAAGTTATTTATGGCAATAAAATCTGGTACTGGAATACCAGCATCTTTTAGCATTGCTTTCTGTATGTATTTGTCTTGTATAATTTTTAGGGACTTGCCGGAGGGATAAATATTATATCCCTCCAGCTCCAGATCAATTAGTGTATCAGCATTAATATGCTCAAACTCATATGTTAAAACATCACAATCTTCAGCAAGTTTTTTAATGGCACTTGTGTCCGAAAATGAAGCGGTTATTTGTTTATCCGCTACCTGTGCAGCAGGAGAGGAAGGTGTTGGGTCAAGTATTGTCACATGATACCCCATCCTTTTGGCCTCAACGGTTATCATTCTTCCAAGCTGCCCCCCGCCTATAATTCCTATTCTTGAAGGCGGCTGCAGTATTTTGTGTTTATTCATTGACATTATCATCATCCTATCAAAACTTCATTTGTATGAATTCTGTGGTCTGCCCACTCTTTTATTGAAATAATAAAAGCCAATATCTACATCTCTAAAGAGAGAAGGTAAATACTGGCTTACACTACAACTGGTTATTTAAACCTTTTATATGGTCTTCCAATTTAAAATTTTTTATTTGTCAAATCTGTCTTCAAGGTTCTCTGCCACAGTTATTACTATGATTTTTTCTCCGGTTTTAGTGCTGACGTCGGAATGTGTGCTTATAATGTGTACATCCACAACTTCTTTTATAAGAACCTCCAGATAGTTTCTTGCACTTTCAAAAAGCATTACCCTTATTTTCTTAAGTAATTCAACTCCTTGGCTGTTATCTGCCAACTTTTGTTCAGATTGGCTTAAAAAGCCCTTGAGTCTTACTATAATCAAGTCTTGGATGATAAGAGTTCTTATTTGCTTTGGACCCCTGCCCATGAATTCAATTTCAAACTTGCTTACTGCTTCGCTTATTTTTGCTTGAGCCTGGCCCTTAGTCATATTATCAACCTCTACACTTGCTTATAGAAACTATAACATGAGGTAAAATAAAAATCAATAGTCATTTAGGTAAAAAATCACACCATAATTTTTTTATTTAAGAATATTGTATAGCGTTCCTTAAAGGAGTTGTTTTCACTTTCAAGATAATCTCCCAATACTTTTTTTAGATTAAGGACGTCACTCATTTCAAAGTAGCCTGATTTACCTTTTGCAAATCTGACTGCACGCAGAGCACCAAGAGCAAAGGCTCTTCGTGAGAAGGACTCATGGGAAATTTCTATTTTGTCATCTTCACCGATGATCATAACTTCATGCTTTCCTACGACTCCTCCGGCTCTTACAGCTGTGATTGGCACATCAATGTTTCCAACTGAATTGCCTGAAGCCAAGAGGCCTTTTTCTATTTCAACAGCTATCTTTTTCGCGGTGCCTGATGGAGCATCCTTTTTATGCTTATGATGGATTTCTGTAATTTGGAAATCATAGTTGCTTAATATATTGGATGCCAAATTTGTAAGAAGCATAAGAACATTTACTCCCAAGGTGATATTTGGTGCGTATACAATAGCATTTCTATGTTTTGTAGCAAGTACAAGAAGCTTTTTTAAGCCAAGCTTGGAAAACCCTGTTGTACCAATGACGATATTTACCTTCATTCTTGAAAAGACCCTGGCGTTTTTCAATGCTGCCTCAGGGCTCGAGAAGTCTACAACCACATCAGGCCTTGTTCTGAAAATAACTTGTTCCAGATTGTCTGAGCTTTCTACAATAATTCCTGTTCTGCCACTGCCTATGACTTCCCCCAAATCCTTGCCGCTTTTATCGCTACTGGGGCTGCAAATTGCTGATACAAGCTTTATATCTTCTTGCTCCATTAAAACCTTAGCTATTTCCTTACCTGTTTTTCCAAGTCCAGATATGCAAACTCTAATCATAATAATTACCTCCGATACATTATTTTTACTAAAAATTGAACGTGATTAAATTGTAGGAGTAAGATCATTATTAAAATAAAAAACGCTACGGAGAAGTATCCATAGCGTATGCCGTCAATAACGGGTATACCAAATAAAAGGTATAATCAGAGCATATCAATCACCTTCTCTTCCAACGCTTACGAGATTAGCTGACGGATTCGGGTCGAAAGAGCTTAACCCTACCGGACAACATGCCGGACTCACCCCATAAATTGGTTCTCCCGCTCCATTTCTGGACTCAGCGAAGCTAAAAATATTAAATTTAAATATACGAAAAGCACAAATGTAAAGTGTTGGTTACTTTGGTTGCCTTTCATAATAGTATATAAAAGGGTAGAAAACTTATATGCACTAATACCAATATAAGCTTCCCACCCCAGAAGCCTGATTCTCTTGAAAATGGCTTTAACCATCCAACCGAACAAACTTATTAAAACGTTACTAAACTTACATTTGAGAGAGTAAACAATAACTATTATTTGCTGTGTTTTTTAAACAAATCATCCAAAGCTTCACGAAGAAGGAAAGCTTCAGTTTTTTCTGTCTCTTTGGATAGTTCGGCAAGTCTGTCAACCTGTGTCTTCGTAAAATAACTGGATTTTAATACCATGCTTTCTACTTCGGACAAGCAAACCTTGTTCTTACCTAGCTTTTTTGCCCTGAACATGGCACTGTCAGCCACCCTGAACAACTCTATTGGATTTTTTGAATCTCTTGGATAGCTTGCTATCCCGCAGCTAACAGTTATATAAACATTTTCTGTCTTGTCTTTATAACTTAGATTAAATGTATTGTCCGAAAGATATCGTCTTATTTCTTCCATCTCCATAAAGCTTCTTTCAGAACCTTTTTTTACAAGGAGTATGTTGAGTTCATCGCCATGACGGGTAATCAGATCAATGCCGGATAAATTTTGTCTAAATACTGACAGGAGTTTTTTAATTACCTCATCACCAATAGGGTAGCCATATATTTTATTTATATTTTCGAAGTTATCAACGTCAGCTACTGCTATACTAAAGGGGCCATCACCATTTGCTATTAACTCTTCAACCTTTGCGATAAACTCTTCTTTTGTTACTAGATTAGCTTCCATGCATAATACCCTCCTGTATATACCAGTATATCAAATTTATATATATATGTCAACATAAATATCATTTGATATATAAATTGCTATTATTATATTGGCCCGAAAAAGCAAAAATAAAACCATAAAAAAAATAACTTTCATTTTAACAGAAAAAATTTTTGTAGAATTATTGTAGTTTACTAAATATGTTGTTATAATGAATAAAATTAAAGTGAAATAAATATAAAGGTAGGATTTAAAATGGGAAAGAACAGATCAAAAGTAGCAATTATTGGTGCCGGCTTTGTAGGTGCATCAGCAGCATTCGCATTATCACTTAATCAAATGGTTAGCGAATTGGTTTTAATTGACGTAGCTAAAGAAAAAGCTGCAGGTGAAGCGATGGATATTAATCATGGGCTTTCATTTTTAGGACAGATGAAGGTTTATGACGGAGATTATTCCGACGTTGCGGATTGTGATGTGATAGTTATTACAGCAGGAGCAAATCGTAAGCCAGGTGAAACACGTATTGACCTTGCGAAGAAAAATGTAGCAATCGCAAAGGAAATCACAAGCAATATCATGAAGTATTATACTCGTGGAGTAATCCTTGTAGTAGCAAACCCCGTAGACGTTCTGACATACAAGATACAAAAGTGGTCAGGCTTGCCTGCAGGAAGAGTATTGGGAACAGGAACAGTACTTGACAGCTCAAGGTTCAGATATTTGCTCAGTGAGAAATTTGATGTGGACGTAAGAAATGTTCACGGATATATTATTGGTGAACACGGCGATTCTCAGCTGCCTCTTTGGAGTGCAACTCATATCGCAGGAAAGAACATTAACGAGTATTTTGCTGATCCGGCTTATGGTATAAGTGAAGCAGATAAGGAAGCTATTATGGTAGATGTTAAAACTGCTGGAGCTGAAATTATCAAGAGGAAGGGTGCTACATACTATGCTATTGCTGTTTCAATCAACACGATTCTTGAATCTTTACTTAAGGATCAAAACACAATAAGAACAGTTAGCACAGTTATCAATGGCAATTATGGTATTGAAGAAGTTGCACTCAGTCTTCCGTCAATAGTAAACTCAAATGGAGTTAAGAGTATCGTTGATTTAAAATTAGCAGATGATGAACTTGCAGCACTAAAACACTCAGCTGAACAATTAAAGATTGTGTTGAATGAAGTAAAAGATATTTAACGGGTATTTAAAGTGTGCTATAATCTTATAGTCAAAGCAATATCCTTAAAAAAATAATATTAACATATTCGTAAGGGGTGGAATTAAATGGATTACAGAAAAGAGTCGTTAAGACTTCATGGAGAATGGAAGGGAAAGATAGAAGTAATCAGTACTGTACCTGTAAAAAACAAAGAGGATCTTTCACTTGCATATACTCCTGGTGTTGCTGAGCCATGTTTGGCGATTGAAAAGGATGTAGACCTTTCATACCAGTATACAAGAAGAGGAAATCTTGTTGCTGTTATAACTGACGGTACTGCAGTTTTGGGATTGGGTGACATAGGACCTGAAGCTGGAATGCCTGTTATGGAAGGTAAATGTGTACTATTTAAAACATTTGGAGATGTTGACGCATTCCCGCTCTGCATACGTTCAAAGAGCGTTGATGAAATTGTAAATACAGTAAAGCTACTTGCTGGAAGCTTTGGTGGAGTTAACTTGGAAGATATTTCTGCACCAAGATGCTTTGAAATTGAAAGAAGACTTAAAGAGGAATGTGATATTCCGATTTTCCATGATGACCAGCATGGTACTGCTATTGTTACATTGGCAGCAATGATAAATGCATTAAAGTTAACTGGAAAGAAAATGAAGGACTTAGAAGTTATAGTTAATGGTTCCGGAGCTGCCGGCATTGCTATTACAAAGCTTCTTATGGCTATGGGTCTTGAAAAGGTTATTCTCTGTGATACTAAGGGTGCCATCTATGAAGGAAGAGAAAATCTTAACACAGAAAAAGAGGAAATGGCTAAGATTTCAAATCTCCATAAAAAGAAGGGTCTGTTGAAGGATGTTATCGTAGGTGCTGATGTGTTTATAGGAGTATCTGCAGCAGGCATGCTTACAAAAGAAATGGTTAAGACAATGGCGAAGGATCCTATTATCTTTGCTATGGCAAATCCTGTACCTGAAATAATGCCTGATGAAGCTAAAGAAGCGGGCTGTAAGGTTATGGGAACAGGTCGTTCAGACTTCCCGAACCAGATTAATAACGTTCTTGCTTTCCCTGGTATTTTCAGAGGTGCATTGGATGTAAGGGCAAGTGATATCAATGATGCAATGAAGATAGCTGCAGCAGAAGCTATTGCTGCTATTGTTTCTGATGAAGAGTTGAATCCTGATTATGTTATTCCAGCTCCTTTTGATCCAAGAGTTGGTAAAAGCGTTGCAGCTGCAGTAGCTGAGGCTGCAAAGAAAACTGGTGTTAATAGAATATAATTAAAGCCATGATAGAGCTATAGCGTTCTCATGTCTTAGTTTGTTAAATTAATGTCATTATACAAATTATAGATACCCCATAGAATAGATGGTATAAGACCGCTACTCCATGGGGTATTTTAATTACAGCAAAAGTTAAACGGTGGTAAGGATGGGCTATCAAGCATAAAATGGATTAGGCTCAAATACTTGATTAAGGAGAAACAACTATGGTGGATAAGATAAAAAAGACTAATCTGGGTATGATTATGGCTGCTTATCTGGCAGGTATATTCATGGGAGCAATTGACACAGGGATTGTAACGCCGGCTAGGACAGTTATACAAAATAACCTTATGGTTGATGAAAAGACCGGTATATGGATGATTACCATATATACGTTGGCCTATGCAGCAAGCATCCCTATAATGGGGAAGATGGCTGATAAATACGGGAGAAAGTATATTTATCTGACAAGTATATTTCTTTTTGGCTTTGGCTCACTGCTGTGCGGATTATCGCAGGATATAGGAAGTTTTTCGGTATTGCTTGTGGGAAGAGTAATACAAGCCCTTGGTGGAGGCGGCATATTACCGGTTGCTACTGCTGAATTCGGGACCACCTTCCCTCCTGAGAAACGAGGTATGGCACTAGGTCTAATAGGTGGGGTATATGGAATTGCCAATATATTCGGTGCATCTGCAGGTAGTGCAATAATGGATATATTCGGAAAGGATAACTGGCAATTTATATTTTACATAAATCTTCCAATAAGCCTGTTTATTCTTGTTGCGGGTTTTGTTTTTATCCCAAACAATCGGCTTCAGGAGGTTAAAAAGACCGATATTTTAGGAATATTGCTGTTAACTGCTATGGTATTGTCTCTAATGTATGGATTGAAAAATATTGACTTTTTTGACTTTCTAGCTACGGTTGGTGACTTGAGCGTCTATCCATTCCTGATGATATTTGTTATACTGCTGCCACTCTTTATTTTGGTTGAAAAGAGGGCGGAAGACCCGGTCATGAATCTGGGATTCTTCACAAATGGCCGAATACTCGTTGTATTGATTCTCTCGTTTGTTGTAGGAGTTGCAATGATGGGTATGATATTTGTACCCCAGTTTTCAGAAAATGCCCTTAAAATAGCATCAGGCAGCGGGGGATATTTTGTTATAATATTAGGATTGTTTGCCGGTGTGGGTGCACCTGCATCCGGGAAACTGATTGACAGATTTGGAGCCAAAGTGGTTTTGGCATCAGGGTTTTTCATTACAGTATTAGGATCGCTATACCTTATCCTTATAGCAGCTAATTATCCAAATACCTTCAATGTTGTTGTGAGTCTTATTCTTATAGGGCTTGGAATGGGTTTTACCATTGGGGCACCTCTAAATTATATGATGCTTAAAAATACAAGAAAGGAGGAATCGAATTCAGCACTAGCAACGCTTTCGCTTATTCGTTCAGTTGGCACGGTAATTGCACCCGCCATTATGATTGGTTTTATAGCACATGCAGGGGCCAATAGCCAGACCGAGATTATGGCTTTATTTCCAAAAGAAATAGCAGTTCCTTCGTTGCCTTATGCTAAAGAACTTAATGACAAATTTAATAATTTAAAAGACAACCCGTATATGAAGGATCTTGCTGGCATAAAGATACCTGACCTTGCTTCAATGAGTACCATAAAAATCGATATGAGTGGTAAAAGCGGTTACAAAATTCCGAATGAACTTATGGAACTGATGAAATCTTCAGATGTGACCAATATAACAAAGAACAGTAAAACCTTTGCACAAAAGATGTTTGAACAGATGTCTCCGGGTATAGTTTCCCAAATACAAACCGGCATTCAAAGCGGCATTGATGCAATGAGCAGTACTTTGTCACGTATGGATAAATCTTTGCCTGGAATGGAAAAAGGTTATTATTTAAAAAGGGATATAGAGGATACAATTTCTAAGATGACTGCAATGAAGGATGCGGTCCCAGAAGCCTTCAAAACAGCCAGTACAAATTACTTAAATGAGATTGATAAAATGAGCGGAACGATTGAAGGGAAGCTCCAAGCTGAGTTAAATAATGGCTTTAAGCAGGTTTATCTTACTGTAACCATATCTTCGTTGATTGCACTCATTATATTGGCTTTCTATAGAGACAGAAAAGAAGAAAATATGCTATAGTAACAGTCGCGGCAGTAATGTTTGCTAATGAATTGGAAAGGGATTGTCATAAAAATGGTTCATATTTTTATGACAATCCCTTTCTTGATGTCTGGGAAATTATTTTGAGGCCTTATTTGTAAACACGCATTGCATTTATGATTGCTATTAATGCCACACCCACATCGCCAAACACGGCTTCCCACATGGTAGCAATACCACCGGCTCCTAAGAGGAGTATAATGCCCTTTACAGCCATAGCGAAGATGATGTTCTGCCAAACGATGTTGCGAGTTCTTCTTGCTATTTTTATGGCACTTACAAGCTTTGACGGCTCATCAGTCATTAGGACCACATCTGCGGCTTCTATAGCGGCATCGGAGCCCAATCCGCCCATTGCAACTCCCACATCTGCCCGGGCAAGTACAGGGGCATCGTTTATACCGTCTCCTACAAATACAAGACAGCCTTTCGTGGACTTTTTACCATCCAGCATCTCCAGTTTTTCTACTTTCTCATGGGGCAGCAACTCGGCATACACTGAATCCATGCCAATTTCACTTCCGATTTTTTCGCCTGCCGACTTGTTGTCGCCTGTGAGCATAACCAAACTCTTAACACCCAGACTTTTGAGCTCCTTCATTGCTCTTTGACTGTCCGGTTTTATTTCGTCCGATATGACAATATATCCTGCATATTCTCCGTCAACAGCCAAGTGTATTACTGTGCCGTAGGTATTTATATCGTCATAGGGGATATTATTCTTTTTCATAAGCTTGGTATTTCCTAATAGGATCCTTCTTCCATTTATGTTGGCTTTTATTCCGTGGCCAGGTACTTCCTCATATTGGGACACTTTTGTTTTATCACCTTCTCTTCCGTATGCTTTTTGTATTGAGAGGGCAATCGGATGATTTGAGTAACTTTCTGCCAGTGCGGAGTATTCGAGAATTTCCTGGTCCGAGATAGAACTTTTGCTTGTTATGTTTGTAACCTTGAAAACACCTTTTGTCAGAGTACCTGTTTTATCAAACACTACAGTATCTATGTTGTTTAATGCCTCTAGGAAATTGCCTCCCTTTACCAATATACCGTTTTTGGAAGCTCCACCGATACCGCCAAAAAAGCTTAAGGGGATTGATACAACCAATGCACATGGACATGAGACAACAAGGAAAACCAGAGCCCTGTTTATCCATTCGGAAAATGAACTGCCTTGTATCAGAAGAGGTGGTATAGCAGCTAGAGCGGCAGCTGCAAAAACTACAAAGGGAGTATAATATCTTGCAAACTTTGTTATAAAGTTCTCTGTGATTGCTTTCTTGCTGCTTGCGTTTTGGACCAGATCAAGTATTTTGGAAACAGTGGACTCGCCGAAGGTTTTTGTAACTTCAAGAGTTAGGACTCCGTTTTTATTGATAGACCCTGATAATACCTGGCTTCCGGGTTCTGCATCCCTTAGGAGTGATTCGCCTGTAAGAGCGGATGTATCTAGTGTAGATCTACCTTCAACTACTATACCGTCAAGTGGTATCTTTTCTCCTGGTTTAATGACAATTTTATCCCCTATTTTCACCTCATCGGGAGAAACTCTTCGTGTGTCATTACCAATCATTAAGTTAGCAAAGTCCGGCCTGATATCCATTAAAGCGGATATAGACTTTCTAGAGCGGTTTACAGCTGCATCTTGGAAGAACTCTCCTATCTGATAAAAAAGCATTACGGCAACACCTTCGGGGTATTCTCCTATGGCAAAAGCACCAATGGTTGCAATACTCATTAAGAAGTTTTCGTCAAATACCTGACCTCTTAGAATATTCTTGAATGCCCTTACGATAACTTCGCTGCCGACCAAAATATAGCTTATAAGGTATAGGCCTACCTCGCCCCAAAAGGGGAGCTTGAGAAGAAGAGCCAGTGCAAAAAACAGAGCACCCAGTCCAAATGTAATAATTTCAAGCCATTCCTTTTTGCTTTTTCCGTCATTTTTATCTTTCGATTTATCATTATCTATAATTTCAATATCAGGTTCAATGCGGACTGCAATTTCTGCAGCTTGCTGAATTATAACCGGCAAATCATTTTTATCCATTGCATCTATCGTAAGCTTTTGGGAAACGAAGTCCAGTGTGGCCGATTTAACACCATCAATACGGTTTACTTCGTTTTCTATCTTTGCTGCACAATCAGCACAGAACAGGCCGGAAAAATATATTGACTTCCTTCCGGTTAGTAATTTTTCATTTAACGCTTCCATAAAAATACCTTCTTTCATCTACCGCAACTAATTATTTTTCATTAATATGGACTAAGCCCTGATCAAATATCTGTTTAACATGCTCATCATCCAATGAATAGAAAACAATCTTACCATCTTTTCTGTATTTGACTAATCTTGATTGCTTTAAAACTCTTAATTGATGAGATATTGCAGATTGAGTCATATTCAGAAGTACAGCTATATCACAAACGCACATTTCTGATTCTGCTAATGCCCAGAGTATCTTGATTCTGGTAGTATCACCAAAAACCTTAAAAAGCTCTGCAAGATCATACAGGTTCTCCTCGCAAGGCATCTTTTCCTTTACTTTATTTACTATTTCCTCATGGATTACATTGCAATTACATCTGTCTATTATGTTCTTGTTATCAACCATTTTCTCACCCCATTTTGTTTTATCGATAATACGAATATATGAATAGTTGTTCATGTGTTATATTGCCATTATATGCTGCTGTAGTAAATATGTCAACATATATATGAATAATTGTTCAAGTGATAATGAGAATCCTCAATTAATAATTTACATTTTTATGCCGATATTTCTGTTGGTGACTAAGGAGATAGATAAAACTAGCGTACAGGTGAAATAAGATAACTAATTAATTACAAGAGGTGAGTGCATTGGAAAAGGATTTGAAATTACTTATGGTTGAAGATTGTATAAGCGATATGGAGTTGATTTTAAAAAATCTTTCCGGAACAGGTTATAAAGTAGACCATGGGATGGCAGACAATGCACAAGATATGAGAAGGTTGATAAATGAAAGCCCCTGGGATATCATTCTTTGTAATTATCCAATGCAGGGCTTTGACGCACTTGAAGCTTTGAAGATATTAAGGGAACTGGGTATTGACATTCCCTGTATTGTGGTCTCAAGAGCTATAGCAGAAGAGGATGTAATTAAGCTTATGAAAGCGGGCTGTCATGATTGTGTTATGATAAGCAACTTGGACAGACTTCCACTTGTCATTAACAGGGAGCTGGAAGGAGCAATCGTAAGGAATGAGAACAAGGCATTAAAGGAGAGCCAAGGCAGAAAACAGTCCATGATTGCAAATATTTCAGATGTTATTTCGATAATTGATGAAAACGGGATAATCCGATATAAAAGCCCAAATGTTGAAAAATGGTTTGGCTGGGCATCGGAGGAGCTGATGGGTAAAGAATTTTGGATTACAGTTCATCCGGAAGAATTAGGAAGGGTTTGGAAGGAGTTCTATAAAATTCTGAAAGAAGATAAAGGAACTGCTACTGTTGAGTATAGATACAAATGTAAGAATGGAAGCTATAAAATAATACACCTAACAGCCTCAAACCTAATCGATGACCCTTATATTAAAGGTATATTAGTGAATTACCATGATATAACAGACAGTAAAAAAGCTGAAAGAGAGATAATTGAGGCCAAGAACGCTGCTGAAGCTGCAGATAAAGCCAAAAGTGCCTTTCTTGCAAACATGAGCCATGAAATTCGTACACCACTTAATGGGATCATGGGAATGGCTCAATTGATGATGCTATCCCAATTGAATTGTCAACAAATGGAATACTTGAACACGATATTAAATTGCTCAAGTAACCTGATGAGAATAATCGGTGATATACTGGACCTGTCAAAGCTGGAAGCAGATGCAACCACATTTTATAAAGAAATTTTCAATTTGGATAGCTTTGTTTATGATATAGAATCTATATTTTCAAAGAGGATATTTGAAAAAGATCTGAAATTTCATACTGATATTGATCCCGGAATTCCTAGAAAATTGTATGGGGATGTGGGAAAGTTTAGTCAGATTGTAGGGAATCTAATTGAAAATGCTATGAAGTTTACTGATGAGGGAAATATTGTTTTGGCATTAGAACACAAGGAAGAACAGAGCGGAAGAATAAAGCTGGAGGTGTCGGTATCAGATACGGGTATAGGAATCCCGGGTGACGATTTGTGCAGGCTGTTTAAACCCTTCAGCCAGGTTGACACAAGCTCTACAAGAAAATATGGGGGTAGTGGGCTTGGGCTTGCAATATGTAAAGGGCTTGTCGAAAAGAACGGCGGAGAGATGTGGGCTGAAAGCCAGGTGGGTAAAGGCAGCAAGTTCAGCTTTACATATTATGTTGATAAGGGGTTGGAAGAAGCGGCAGACATAGAAAGAGAGCTTTCTTTTAATCAGCAAAGCAGTTTTTTGAAACATGATTTCACAGCACTTATAGTTGAGGATGATATTGTTAGCAGTAAGCTTCTAAAAAGCGTTTTGGATAAGCTTGGGATTAAAACAACTTGTGCTTTTTCAGGTGAAGAAGCATTGGAATTTATGCACATGATACAGTATGACATTATATTCCTGGATATTTGCCTGCCGGATATGGATGGTATTGATGTAATAAGGCAAATAAGAAGAATGGAGAAACATGGGCCAAATAAATCATTTGTAATTGCAGCGACTGCAAATGTGATGCACGGCAAGAAAAAAGAATATCTGGATGCGGGCATGGATGCATATTTGGAAAAACCTTTAAAGCTTAACGATTTATATATGGTTTTACAGTCCTATGCGGCTACTGAAAGATAAATTATTGTATATAAAGAATTGGTTGATTGCATATAATGGAATAATGTCCAAAGAGCCTGTGGCTGCAGATAGCATAAATGCACTTCTTTTGGCAGAGCTTGCATGTGCTGCGGCTTTGATTGCCATTGGAGCAGTTCTTGGCAGGTGGGCTATGCGTTGTCGGATATGTTTTTATACAGCCCAAATTACAGGGCCTTTTAAAAGGCGTTGATACTTGTGGTGTTATTGCAATATTTGTGAGGCCTAACATACTCACAGCTCAGGTAGCAGGGATAATTATTACTGTAGTGCTTGCATTTGCAAGCGGCAGTATAGCTGGTTTTAT
Source organism: Pseudobacteroides sp. (assembly GCF_036567765.1). Classification (NCBI taxonomy): domain Bacteria; kingdom Bacillati; phylum Bacillota; class Clostridia; order Eubacteriales; family Oscillospiraceae; genus Pseudobacteroides; species Pseudobacteroides sp. Next base: position 16,163 of record NZ_DATCTU010000062.1, on the reverse strand, counting down.
TATAAAGGCAACTGGAAAGAAACAGTTGGCTTATGAAGATAAAGATGAATTTATAGGTTAATAAGAGAATTTATAGCTCAATAAGAGACAGTTTATATAAGCTATCTCTTATTGAGGCTTTTTATTGTCAAACATCATATAATGCTGCAAAATGCGATAATCGGATATGATTTTTTGTTCCTTGTCAGTCAGGGTTTCTGTAAGCTTACCATTTCCTGTTCTATATACCCTGCTTGTAATTATAGGAAGAGACTTTTTGATTTGGTTAAGATAGTTTATATATGCAGGGGTGTTTATTCCTATATATTTAAGCAGTTCTGTAGAAAGATAATTGCTGCTTATTGTTGGAGCTTTACCCACAGGGGCAGGCTTGCCTTGCTCTTCAAGCAGATCTTTGGCCGCTTCGTTGCTCCATATAAAATATGGGACCTTATAAGTGTTTATATAAGATTCAGTACTGCCTGAAGTGCCAACTTCATAATCCATTGCCTGGTATGCTGCAAAGTTATTACCTAAGAATGGTAAATGGTCTGAAAAGAATAATAGAACGACAGGCTCATCTACTTCCCGGAGCTCATCTACCAAATGTCCCAGTGCTTTATCGGTCTTTTCCAACCCCCCTGCATAATTGTTTATCATATTGTAATCGGTACCGCTTAATTTATTGTTCTTCTTTAAAGCTTTTGGATGACCTATATTTACTACCGGATACGGACCATGATTCTGGATGGTAACGGTAAAATTGAAATAAGGAAAACTGGGATTGGATTCCCTGTGGTTTTCAAAGTCAGCAAGAAGGAAGTTAAATGTATCTTTGTCCAAAACATAAGGGCTAAAATTATTTCTGCTAATGTCTTTCATATCATTAACAAAGAAACGTCGATTAAAGCCTAGATAATCATACACATTGTATCTGTTGTATACCCATTTATCCCCAGGGTGAAAGGAGGTTGTTTTATAGCCCGTGTTCTTCAAGATCCAGGGTAATGACAGTATATCTCTATGTATATATAGTGAATATGGGTTCTTAATATCTTTTGTTATGCTGAGGGAGTTTCCTGTTAGGAAGGAAAACTCGGTATCTGCAGTACCTCCACCAAAAACACTGGTGATAATGTAGCCCGAATAAGATTCTTTAAGTATGGCATTATAATTGGTCAACGGATAATATTCCTTATCGAATTCAATACCGGGAACCTTATCGATGTCCCAAAAAGCTTCACTCATTATAGCAATAACATGGGGAAGTTCGCTGGTGTTGATATCCATTTCATTGTATTCCCCGGAGTCTGATTTGCTTTTATACTTTTGGAGGATGCTCTCTGCGTATTTAATGGAATATCCTTCAGGTTTTACTATGTTAAAAACATGTGTCTTAACAAAAAACGCATAAGTAAATCCACGAGATTGGACTATATCAACCTGGGAGTATTCTGAACCATAAGTTTTAAAGCTGTTGTATAGTTTTACATCATTATAATAAGTCCTATACAACAAAATGAAAATTACAATTGAAAGCACTGAGCCAATTGCTCTAACTGGCCAGTTTATCTTCTTCGACTTGATAAATAACAATAATATAAGGCTGATAACTAGAAATGAAGTTATTACGATAAAGAAACCGAAATTGAGCTGTAGCTCAGAAATTTTTACAACCTTGGTGGATTCGTTTCCAAGCACAAAATCGGCAGGAACCAAGGGTTCATGCCGAAGGCGTATTTTGTAACGGTTTACATATTGTATGAAGATAAAAAAACCGCCGGCTATAAGGTATGAGGTCCATAACCTGGAAGTTATAAAATAGGCAAAAAGCATGGCAATAGTTAAAGGCAAAGTATTTAGCAAAAGAAGCATTGGGGAAGCCATTAATCTTTTCAAAATTTCAATATCAAAAACAGAGGAGATTTGAAATCCTATTACCGATAAGCCAAAAGATAATAACAAAACTATCATTATGTTGAGAATATAACTGTTTATATTTATACATAACTTCTTCATTAGGACCCTCTTTTCACATCATATATAAGTTTCTATAGATACCAAACTGAAATGTAACTTTACAGTTTGGTATCTATATTAATATTACATGAAAAGTAGTCGATACACAATATAGCTGGGTTGTTTAGGTCTACTAAAAACTCTCTAATTTGCCGCTGGCCGATTTATATGAATAGCTCATGGTCTGACCGTCGGTTACTATCTCCAGCTCTAAGCCGTCTTCATCCCAAAACCTTGTATGAATTGCATAGGGATTGGTGTTTTTCAATAGTGACTTAATGTCGGTTTTCTGATTATTACTAAGGTCGTATACGAAAACCGATGTTTTAAACTCCGGGTCATCCTCAGAAAACAAGTCAACAGCCGCATGGTTGGAAGAAGGATCTATAACAAGACTTGCTATGCCTACGTTCCCCTTTTCTCCTATATTCTTTATATCATCAATCATTTTAAATTCCGAGGTATTTATGTTATAGCTTAAAACTTTCACTGAGGACTTCTGACTGGCATCCTGCAGGGCTTGAATGGTAAATATCAGAGTGTTGTTTTGTTCACTTAGTGCAAGGGAAGCGAGCCTGTACTTTCCTTGAGGTAAATAGTCCGTAGGAATATCTTTTATATTGAATAAAACTAGTTCGCTTTCTCTTTGAAGTATTACGGATTTATCGTCCTTGGAGACTCTAACAGTTCCACCGCCGCTCTTTCCGGTAACCTCATCTATCATATAGCCATATGGCGTGGGAGAAAGATAATATCTCTCCTTACCGAAATAAAAGTCAGGTTGAGCTGTATAAGCCGAATAAATTTCTGCATCCACGTAATCCCTGCCGTTTTCCTGACCGCTTCCAAGTATTCTATATCCTACAGGGTGCGGGTTTGAAACGGTCATTATAGATGGAGGATTTTTCATAAGGCTCTTTGCAAATTCTTCATCTCTTGTGACCAATGCCTGCATGAAGCTCCTCACTGTGTCCTCAGCAGTTAACTTTTTATCAGTAAAGCTGATTCGCATTAGTTTCATATTTTGTGCCACATTGTTATCTTTCAGCACATACAGGTTTTTTGAATCACTGCTCCATTTTGGATTAAAGTAGCTGTATAAGCCGTTTTTTTCTATACTGGTAGGCAATTTTGAAGTATTCTTTATAGTTTCTGCATTGCTTATTTCCTGAGGATTAACAAAATTGCTTGTTATTCGTTTTTTTGTTTGAAGATTAATATCTGAAACCCAGATGTCATCTATATTCTCAGCTTCTGAAACATTTTGGGATATCTTACTTTCCTTTCTTTGTGTTTTTACATAAGCCACATACTCTCCATCAGGAGAAACTGAAGGAAATCTTCCCGAATCTACTACCTTTTCTGTTTTGTCCTTTAAATTCTTGCTAATGACCTTATTTTCTTTTTCAAAGATAATAGCTTCATGATTCTTTACATATGACGGAGAGCTGCCCTCAGCAAGCTTATTGATTTTCTTGCTTTCAAGTTCTATCTCATATATATCCAGTTGCTTTACTTCAAAACCATGAGTTTCCCTAGGTGCAATAACCTTTTTTACAAAGATGATATGCCTGCCGTCAGGACACCATGAAGGCTGTTCATAATAAGTAAAATCATCACTTTTTAATAAAACTGTTTCCTTCCGCTCAGCTATGTCAAATATCTTAAGATTTCCATCTGAAAAAGCCAGCCTTTTTCCGTCATGAGAAATATTCATGCTGCTTGCGTCTGCATCAAAAATTTTGTGGAATCCGGAAGAGTCATGGGAATATACTCCTTTTCCGAAGACCAGAATATATAGTGTGCCGTTATATTCAGCCGGGTCTCCACTGGCTCCTTCAATATCGGCAAAGGACACCTGACTTAATATTTTGAGTGATGCTGCATTAACCTTTGTAATAAGGCTGTCAGGCTGCATCATATACATAGCAGTGATCAGGAATACCGCAGCTGCAAGTACTGCTGCTGCAGGAATCTTCCATTTTAATGTCTTCTTGTTGCTGAAATTGTATCTTAATTCCTTTTTCAAATCTTTGTTCATGGGTATTTGATTTTTCATGTCCTTTAACTGCTTTTCAATAAACTTTTCATTCATGTTTATTCCTCCCTGTACCTTCTTTTAATCACTTCAATAAGCTTTTGATTTATCCGAGTTACTTTCATCTTTATTGCACTTTCGGTTTTACCCAACATTTCTCCAATCTGCTTATATTTAAGATCGGAAAAGTACCTGAGATTAACTATTTCAAGCTCATCCTTGCTTAAACTATTCAGAGACTCTTTCAAATAGCTGAGTTCCTCCTTCCTTTCAAAGACTTCGTCAAATGGATAGTTGTAGGCGTAATTATCCAGCTCATCGCTTCCAGGCATAATATCCTTTTTTCGCCTGTAAAAATCTATAACTGTATTCCGTGCGATTGACATTAGCCATGGTTTTGGCTCGCCCTTCAGTAAGTGGAAATTCTCATAAGCTTTTCTGAATGTTTCGCTTACCAAGTCTTCAGCTTCCCATTTTGAGCCTGTCTTAAAATAAACATACCGATAAATATCATCAAAACACTTATCATAAAGCTTAATAAAATTATTTTTCATGAGGTACCCCCTTATCTATAGATACCGAACCGATATTTAACCTTACAGTTCCATATCTATTAATATAGACGAGATTTAAATAAAAAAGTAACAAAGGATCAATCACTTTTAATCTATTTGTAACAAAAATATTTATTGAGTAATATCATATTACTGAATCAAATCTCATTTTGAAAGGAGATAAAACGATGTCACACAAAAATAATTGTGGAGGAATTTTCGATAACGACGAGATACTTTGGTTTATAATTCTTTTCTTACTTATCTTCTACTGCAGACCTAAATGGGGATGTGGACCTGTTAGCCCTGTAGAAAATTGCTAAAAGAACCCTAATTTGAAAGGAGTGTTTATTGATGGCTGATGAAAGAGGCTTTGGATTTGGTTGTAATAGCGAATGGATATGGATTATTATTTTAATAATTGTTTTTATTTGCTTATGCCCAGGTTTTTTCGGTGGTTTCGGGTATAAATGCTAATAATTGTATAGGCGTGTTCTGATTTAAATAATAAAAAGCCAGCTGTGAATAACTGAAACTCAGTTATTCACAGCTGGGGAAAACAGGTCATGGGTTTATAATTTGTCATCTATGTAAAGTTGATAGTTTTTAAGTACAACACCACCCTCATGGTTCAGGAAGCTTTCTGAATATGTATAATATCTACTATCTACATCTAAGGTGATTAATTTACCGCAATTTTACATGCAAAGTTTATCGCAGTTACTATAATAAACAAGATGGCTGCTAGGTGGTGTTGATTTAAAAGAAGATCTCCAATGACTAAAATATATCATATAAAAGAGTTTTGGTCACCGAAAACTTCATGATATTTTCCGCAAAAATCCAACAACACCAATTGCGGTATCACGCAAGTCTATGCTTGCGTGGTACCGCAATTACATTTTCAGTGCAAGAATATTTCTTATCTGAAATTGGCATGAAACCTCCAGACCATAACCAGGCTCAGACCGAAAGCTGGTAGTACCGTTGAGAAGCTTTATTCTTTCCTGAATACCTTGGAATCCAAGGTGTTTAGTGGTATCAATTTTCTCATTCAAATCAATTCCTATCCCATTATCACTGTAATACAAAATAAGATTTCCCTGGTATTGTTTAAGCATAATGTCAATATCTGAAGCTTTTGAATGCGAGACTGCGTTATTGACAAGTTCCTGAATGACTCTGTATATTGCGAGTGTTTCTTCAAAGTCCAATTGTGTATTTAAATCAAACACCTCAAAGTTAATGTTTATGTTAGATTTAAGCTGCACTTTTCTAAAGTAAGATTCCAAGGCACTGGTGATTCCTTTTTCGGATAAGAAGGTTGGAAGAAGCTCGCTGCAGGTTTCCCTGATTAAATAAATAATATTGGTCAGGTCATTTTCCAGGAATTTAAGCTTAGAAATAATGTTGTCCTTTTCAAAGTCCCCACTGTCTAATACATTACTTATTGCCTTTTTAGTACGTATTATATCCTGCAAAACTTCATCATGAAGGTCTGAAGCAAGCCTCTTTCTCTCATTTTCGGATATTTGAAGGAATAGTTTGCTGATCCATATGGGAATATCATTCTCCGCTTTGAAATCAATAATCTTTTTGGACATTTCATTTATGAGAATGAGATTTTCATAAAATATTGAAGTATATCTGGATAGCATTTGTAAAGACAGCCTTTCACGCTGACTAATTTTCTGGTGGTTCAAATCAAACCACAATAGTTTATGAATTGTGTTGACCCTGCCTATAAATACCAGATAGCCTCTTTCCATGCTTATTATATCACCCAGCTGCAGTTTGAGGGTCCTATCCTTTAAAAAGTTGTTAGTGGCATTGATTGCGAATGCGTCCATGTCTTTGTTGTTTGAAAAATCAAGCTTTGTGCCATTAAAATCCAGAATGCTTATTGATTTTATTTTGAGTATGTTCTTAACCTGGCTAATTATTGAATACTCCAAGTCGTTCATGTTTTGGGCTTTTGACAATTCTGATATGAGTTTATCCATTGAAAACTTATTGTCATAAAATACACTTACCATGTCGTCAAAGGCGTTGCTTAAATCTCCTATTTCATCCTTGGAAGAAATATTTGATCTTACGGATAAATCGCCTTCCTGAACTTTCTTTACAGTTCTTGTAAGCGTTTTTAGTGGATTCAGCAAAAACCTTGCCATTAAATAAGCTATTACAATTGCAATGAATGTGGCACCAAATGAGAAAAGTACTACTTCGTTCTTGCTTTTTTGCATAAAATAGTACACTTCAAAGGCATCAATATCTACTGCCAGAAGACCGATAAACTTTCCTGAATTATTAAATAATGGTACATATGTGGCAACATTTGCTCCCCACTGTTTATCATAAGTAAGCTCCCCTACGTACATTTTTTGCTGATCGAAGGCCTGATCAAGGCATTTATATGGGACCTTTTCAATTTCTCCCGGCATAGAGATATCATTTCCTGTATAGTTAAGAGGAAAACCATCTATTACATATACATTTTTTCCTTGATTATTTCTTGTCATAATGTAAATAAACTTTATTCCATAGGTTTGCTTGTAGCTGTATAGCTGAGTTCTGAGACTCTTGTATTCCGGCATATCTAAAATGGCAGAATACTGCCGAGCAGGATCATTTATTGCCTTAGTGTGAGTTATCACTTTATCAATATCATTTATATTTAATGTATTTGCAGCTGACTGAGCTATATTTTTTGCCTGAATTCCTATGGTTTGAGAAACCAACCTAACCGAATTTGAGTATAAAAAATATCCTAATACCGATCCGAAGACCATCATTATCACAGCAAAAGATATAACCATCTTTAATAAGAACTTCAAAGTATACCCCCCTTTATACAAACAAATAATAATTCAATTTATTTATAATATCGATGTGCTTCTTATATTTCAATGAATGGTACATAAAATTGTAAAATATATACCAGAAAACAACAGTAATAGATATTTGTCTTATTAAATATAGCATAAGGAAAATGTGTTATCAATAAATAATGAAATTGCAAAGCGGTTTTTCATCCTTGGAAGTTGTCGTGAGAAATTGTGGTATGGCATATACCATAATTTCATAGGCATAAAAAAATCAATCTGGTAATATTGGGCATATGGGTATGCCAAACTTACCAGATTGATTTATTAAAGACAATTGTTTATATTTTTAGCGTTGTCTTAGTTTCTCACCACAACATCAAGCTTTTAAAATCACTTCGTGATTTTGTTCATTCACCTGATAGGTATACAATGCAGTTGTATGCATTGGAAGGCCATATTTCAAATTGGGAGTTATGTGGAACCTGTATAATATTTGCCCTGCGGTTTCTTTTTGGATCATCGGAAGCTAGCTTTATTACTTTTCTACCTGGCCCTGAAAGCAATATTTTATGGTTTCCTGATGCATAAAATGCCTTATTGTTGGATTCGTCATTAACATTAAAGTAATCGCCTTTAATCACTAACGTTCCGGCAGTTAGAATGCCTTCATGATCAATAGCAGTAGCAAATATAAATCCCCTGCCTATTATCAGCCTTCCCTCTTCTTTTTTCATAACTAGGGAATCATAGTATCCTGGTTGACCGAAATTCAAATCACCTGATATATCCAAAGTGCCTCCGTTTATATTCAGTGTACTGCCTGCACTATTTGCAAGGGTTGTTGACCTAAAAGAAAGGCTGCCATATACGTTTAGTTTATGGCCATTTAGGTTTAATTCAGTATCTTCAATGCTGTACCAACCGCTTGGGTCATAACATGTTTTGGCATCACCTTCAAGATAGATTTTTTTACCTAGACTTTCAGGTAAAACGTTGAAGAGTTTGCCAAGTTGTATAACATCTGCAGTGTTGACAACTCCGTCGGAATTCATGTCGGAATCCGGGTTAAACTGGGGATTGGAAGAAGTGAGATTAAAATGAGCTGTTTGCAATACAAAATCGGCCATATTTACTACTTCATCATTATTCAAATCACCCCAGTACATTACTTCGGGTGTAGACAGTGAGCCAATCCTGAGGCTTCCGGTCAGACTTAACTTATAAACCCTTGGTAGATATTTGCTGTCTGGCTTATAAACCTTTAAAATATACTTTGTATTTGTGTTGAATCCCAGCTTGAAATAGCCATTTGGGTTGGTATAGCTTTTAAAGATAGGGGTTTGGTTATAACCTTCATATACATCAATCTTAAATTCTTGACGATCTTCGTTTTTATTACCTTTAAACCAACCCTCAATTATAACATTATGGTTTTCAGGTGTATTCGTAGGTTGAACAGTGGGGAAAGATGATTGCGTAACAGGTATTGAATTAGTGGGTGTCTGTGTTGGTGTGGGTGTCTGTGTTGATGTAGGTGTGGTAGTAGATGCAGGTGTAAATATTGTTGCATTTGCAGGTGTAGCTGTTGAAGCCAAAGTTAAACTAGGGGTAGCAGTAGTACTGCTTTGCTGTGTAGTTGCTGGAGTAATCGTTCCGTTTAAGGAATAAACTGTATTGCTTTGTGTATGTATTGGTAATTGTATAGGGTGTAGAAATTGTGATGTAATTAATAACATATATGCAGCGGGTATTACTTTTTTTAGTTTTATCATGACTTACTCCTCCTTTGGTTTGTTGTATAGTGGTTCAGTTACTGTTCAATTGCTACGAATGTTTATTAAAACTTTTTTTATGATTATGGTACAATAACTATTTGTCCTAAATTTACACCTCCCCTCAAATATATAACCTTTTATCAAATCTAGATATAAAGACGTTTTACAATAATAATTTTACAATTGAAAGAGACTGCAACAAATATAGTAAGTATATAATTCCTTTTTGGAGGGATTATATGGATAAAATGTAAAATTATCAACTGATTAAATAGTAACACACATTGTCCAAAAATAAAATCGCCAAAATAAACAAACTTTTGCCAAAATTGTACTATTATTTTATTTAGTTTGCATAAAAAAGAAAAAATCAATATACAAATGTTTAAAAGTTTGTATAAAATAAAGCAAGGCACCAATTATCAAAAGAATAGGTGCCTTGCTTAAAATAATGAGATAATATGTAAACCTTTATTTGATTTGTTCTACTGTATACCCGCTCTTTAATTGTGTAGCGATTCCGGTTTCACCAATCATATGCCCTGCACCTACAACTACAAAATATGTTTTTTTGGAGGGATCAGCAAGGTATTCCTTTACTTTTTTGGTCATATTATTATTTCTAGAAGTGAATAGCTTTTCATTAAATTCTTTTATTTCTTTCGAACTGTCATTTCCTGACTCAAAAAACTTTTCCAAGTCTGACATATTGCCCTCTTTCCACGCCCTCAACATACCTTTCACCGATTCAACCTGCTCTTTGGTTTCCTGTTCTGTACCAAGTACCCCGCTTAAGAATTTAATCTGGAGTTCATTAGAGAAAGAATCAAGGAGATCCGCCTGGAATTTTATTCCCTCTATCTCAATGATTTCTTTGTTATTTGTTGCTTTTGATGTAAAGAACAAATCTATTCCAAGTGATGCATCCATGTTGGATTGAGCAAGCGTTAAGTTCTGTACAAGTAAGGCAGCAGACCATGGCTTGTATTTTTTAACTATTGCTTCAGGTATGCCGTGAGGCTTAAGCATTTCAACAAATCGGGTATATAATTCTTCGGGTATATTTTTATCAAGTGTGTTATCGTCCTGATATACCATCTTTTGCTGCATATACTGAATTTCTTCATTCTGGGTTGACTTTGTCATATCTGCTTCAAGAACCAGTATGTCAGAAGTTTGGAATGCATTCAATATATCTTTGGAAAATGGATATGTTGATGAATCTGCTATATGGATTGAACCTAACAAATAAACAGTGCTGTCTGCATCACTTACTTTCCAGAAAGCACCTTTTGAGGCTTTGCCTGATTCATATATGGAAAACTCATATGCTCTGCTTGCGACTACCATAAGCTCCTGTCTGGTACATGGTGAATTAAGTCCCAGCATGTTATTTGTTTTGCCTTTTAGTATATCCTTAGAATAAACATATTTTATCATGTCCAATAAAGTAGAGGATATTTTGGCGGCATCCTTATGGTTAAGCTTAATGTCTGTTTTGAAATTGAAGCTTGGTTGAGCAGCTTTTATGGTCTTATATATAACAGTAGCTACATCCATTCTTGTTGCAGCTTTTTTAGGTTCAAGTTTGCCTTTTCCCCCCAATATTTTGATTGAGCAAGCCTTCAATACCTCAATACTGCTTGCATCTGTATATGGACTTTTTTGTACAGGCTTTACTGTTTTACCTGTTATTTTCTCATATAAATTTACACCTACGTCATATAGCTCCAGCCTGGTTATATTTGCCTGGTACTTTGACAAGAGTTCCTTATCTACAAGGCCATAAACGGAGGACCACCTAACTCCTTCAGCAGCCCATGCACTTGGCTGTTCTAAAGTTTTAGCCTCAGGCTGAACCTGCTCGGCTGAAAAAGTATTGATTTGCATTGAAATAACCATAGCCAGTGATAATAATACTAATCTTAGTTTCCCTATCTTTTTCATTTTCTCTACATCTCCTTTAAATTATTGAATAAATATTTTATTGATTCCAAGGTAGTTTTTTATGCATGCGAATATTTCCCTTTTTAGGGAAATTACCAGACTTTAAAAGGTAGATTATCATATAAAAAAGTGAAGCATAAAGATACATGTCATTTAAATCAAAAACCCAATTTTTTATAAATACATAATCCAGACTTCCTCCTAATACTACCTTATCGATGAGCAAGCAAATACTACCCGATATAAACATGGCAATAATAACCTTAATATGTAAATTCATATATCCTGTCTTTACAAATCGATAATAAATAAAGAACAGGGCAGTCAATATAAGTATATTTATCAGCACGGTAGTTGTTTCTATTCCAATGCTCGTTTCGGAGTAAAGCATTGAGGACTGTTCCCGATTTATAGTCGGAACAATTCCCATCCATCCTCCGAAAAACTTTATATGTGTATCCATAAAGTTAAAATATACTATGGTTTTGATTAGTAAATCAATGATAACCAATATTAATATTATCGCCATAGATTTGCTCAACCTTTATCTTTTTAATAAAAATATATCATATATTGCAAGATTAGTCACCGCAATAACAATGCTATTTTCCGCAAAAAAATAACCATTCCGATTGCGGTATCCCGCAAAATAATTTGCGGTGATTTTAAAAAGAACATGTGCTAAACTATATATTAAAATTGATTAGCATATTAAAAATTTTAAAAGATGAGGATATATAATGATTACGGTTTTACTTGTTGATGATCACAAATCGATTTTATCCGGGACAAAGCTGCTGCTTGAGGAAAACGAAATGGAAGTTACCACTTGTTATACAGGTATAGATGCTCTGGATATTCTTTCAAGGCAAAGCTTTGATGTCTGTATTTATGATTTAAAAATGCCGGACATGGATGGATTGATGCTGACCAAAAGAACTCTGGAAATTCACCCTGATGCGGTTATCTTAATCTATTCAGGTGAAGATATTGCTTCAAATTTTAATATTCTTATAAAAACCGGCGTTAGTGGGGTAATTGACAAAGCTTGCAGCGATAAGCATTTTATCGCAGCTATTAAAATGGCCTTGGAGAAGATGGTAGTTCTGCCCCTTGAGTTGGTAAAAAATCTTCAGGTAGTAAGTGCAAATAATCAGCAATATGTCGACGATACAAGGGTTGAGAGTTTGACGCAGCAAGAGGTAGATGTATTGTTTTTAGCATCCAAAGGAAAAACAAACAAAGAGATTGCCGATGAGTTAAATCTTGCACAGAGGAGTGTTGAGTATCATCTGAGCCATATTTATAAGAAATTGAATGTAACAAGCAGGGTTCATGCCATACGTAAAGCAATAGAGCTCAATATTATTAACAACTAAAGTAGAATGTAAATTAGTAGATGGGGAAAACATCGGATAATGTCCCTTGATTGATGATTAAATAAATTGTATATTAAAGTTATACTATTTATTTGCTCAAATTACAGGTTAAGGGGTAACGTTATGAATTTTCTTAATGATCTTTTCAGTAATCCATTTGTAGACCACAATTATATTAAGCTATGCTTTTTATTGGTATTTCTAGCAAGTTTTACTTTGCTACTGAAGTCATATATCATTCAGCTTTTGGAGTCTATGGGTTTTATAAAAAATATTGAAAGAATAGGTTTGCTCGAAAGACTTGCCTTTGTGAATAAATTAAAAAGCGGTGTAGGGAGTTTTATAGACCAGTTAAGCCAAACAAAATACATTAAAGACATTGGTGTAATCTTGCTAATGGTTATTTCAACAAGGTTAATTTTATTCCTGCTGGCTTTTATGGGGTGGATGATTACAAAGGATCAATCCATCGGTTTTTGGTCAAGCATGGAGATGCTTTGGAACAAGTGGGACAGCGGGCATTATATGTATATTGCTGAGAATTGGTATACCAATGATTTGGAAAGTGATAAACGATATCATCTTGTATTTTATCCGCTATATCCTGTTTTGATAAAAGGAGTATACTTTTTTGTAAAGAGTTACTTCTGGTCAGGTGTAATAGTTTCAAATATAAGTCTTTTCTTGGGATGTACCTATCTATATAAACTTGTGAAAATTGATTACGAAGAAGACGTTGCTTTCAGGGCTGTAAAATATGTGCTCATTTATCCAATAACCTTCTTTTTATCCATAACCTTCAGTGAAAGTGTATTTTTTACTCTTTCTATTATGACGGTATACTATTTAAGGCGGCATAAATGGTTCCTGACCGGTATTTGTGGCATGTTTGCAGCAGTATCAAGAAACTTTGGAATATTTCTGCTTATACCGGTATTTGCAGAATTTTTATTATACTTTGCAGATGCATATAGGAACAGGAAAGACGGCAAGTTGGTTATGAAGCTATTGAAGGGGCTAAATATAATGTTTATACCAGCTGGATTTTCTTTATATCTGCTGCTCAATAAATTAATTTCCGGGGACTGGTTTACTTTTCTCAAGTATCAGAAGGAATATTGGAGCCAATCCTTTGGAATGTTTTATGAGAATATAAAAACTACTTTTATAAATGCTATACCGGGAGTAAGCACATGGGGGGCAGCCGACAGGATCTCTATATGGGTTCCGCAAGCATTCTCCATCATATTGGTTTCTATTCTTTTGGTCTACGGTATAAAGAGGATAAGAACATCATATTCTTTATATATGCTGGTATACATAACTGCAGCACTTTCACCAACGTGGCTTATAAGCGGTACCAGATATCTTATGTGTGTGTTCCCGATGTTTATAATATTTGCATGTATATCAAAAAAGCGAATTTGGGATTTTGTTCTAACATTTGTGTCTGTTATACTGCTTGCTTATTTTGCATTGACCTTCACAAGTGATTTCGGAAGGCTGATGTAGATAGAGTTTCTCTAGGTGCGGAGGTTGCCAGTGCTATAGCAAGAATAATTGTGTTTTAATAATCTTTATGTCACAGGGGAAAACTTTAATTGTAATTGTTAGAAAATTCATTCTAAAGTGCAATTTACACCCCCCTAAAAAACTATACTAAGCGAACAATGTATAAATTTTATAGTTAAATATAAATTACTTTTTACATAATTTAAGGGGGCATGTGTATGAGCAAAATTCGAGTAGCAATTGTTGAAGATGACCATAGTTGGATTAATGCAATGGTTAGTTTTTTGAAAAAGCATGAAGATATAATTGTTGTGGGGACAGCTAAATCTGAAGCTGCAAGCCTTGCAAAAAGTTTGGATATTGATGTACTGCTTATGGACATAAATCTAAACGGAAACAAATGTGATGGGATTTATGCTGTTACAGAAATACTGTGAAATAGTTCTCGATGAATATAAAAAGTACAAGAGAGATGAACAGTTAAAAGATCTGACCAATTCGGAGAAGGAAGTGTTTTCATACCTTGAGAAGGGCTACTCCTATTCTCAGATACAAGAAACCCTGTATAAATCACGTAACACTGTAAAAACTCAGATAAGAAGTATATTATCCAAGATGAAGGTGAAAACATATAAGGATGCAGTTAAAAAAGTAAAAACAGGCGGCTTAAAAACAGGATGACTTTCGAGTCTTTGTGGTATTTTGGTCTTTAATTTCTAGAATTCTATATGAAGGAAGGGACAAGATTACAGTTGTCCCTTCTCCTTCTCCGCTAATAATATCCAGGCTTCCGTTGTGCTTGCTCATAACAAGATAACAATAAGATAAACCCAATCCAAAGTTAAGGTGCTTGTCTTTGGTCGTAAAATAAGGTTCAAATATATGGGACATCGTGTCACTGTCAATACCAGTACCGTTATCGCTGATGATAATGTTGAATGCATTTTTGCTTTTTTCTATGGTTAGCACAATTTCTCCCGCACTTGCCATAGCCTCACAGGCGTTGTTTATTATGTTGGATAAGATTTCAACAATATGGAACCTATCGCATTTCAAAACTACTTCATATCGGTAATTTTTAATTATAGTGATTTCTTTTGCATTAATGTTGTTACTGGAATTGTTCAAAGCATCTTCTAAAATTAATGACATATTATTTATACTCTCTTCCAGAGTTATCTCCTTGGAAAAACTCTGAATGCGTTTTATCATGCCTTTCAGATAGGAGACTGAGCTGTCTATAACCTCCAGATTTTGGTTTATATCTTCAATATCAGGATTTTTTCCGTTGGTAGAAGATTTTATATTGGATGATGACATGGCGATTTTTAGAACCTCGTTCTTTAGTGAATGATTTAACATCTCTATACCTGATGATATACTTTTTATAGAACTTTCCAAATGTTGTTTGTAAAATGTAAGCTTAATACCCATTACTCCATACTTGACCCCGAAGTAGAGAAAAAAGCCAAATAAAACCATCAACACCGGATAATTAAATTTCCATGCATGCAGAATGCCGAATGATCTTAATAGTAAATAATTCAAGCTGGATGATATAACGGCAGGAATAACTAATGTAAGGGTGAATTTTTTCTGGATTTTTAAGCGAGGACGTTTTTCCTTGTAGGTTGAATATATCATAATGCCGGTGGCTGTAAACAGGTAAGGGATTGTCCAAACAGAAAGTACTCTGAAATATGTTATGCTTTCTGCTCTTGTTTTCCAGGCGTTTGGAGTTAACGGCAGGAATAAAAAAGAATAGATTACAGGTAGGGTAAGTAGTATTCCTAAAAACAGCTTGAGCTTTGCTTTAGCCATACCGTGAAAACTTATAGAGTACATTACAACACAATAAGGAATCACATATTGTGGTATTGATGTACAAAGGGTATTAACTCAGCTACAAATACTATAAAAGCAACGGTAAAAAATATAATTAATAGAGCAAGCAATGATAAATACCTCACTAAAACGAAATATATTACTATTCATTAGTGTTGCAAATATTTTTCAACAAAAAGTCAATGTAAATTCATTACTGGTATAGCTTGCACCCATAAGAAAATAATGGGTAGTGCAAGTGAAAAAGAGAGTGACCTCTTAAGGCTGGACACTATAAAATTTAAAAA